>NZ_JBVAPG010000031.1:0-62054 GCF_055413685.1 Bradyrhizobium sp. LeoA1Lang
AAAGCCTTCGTGGTAACGCTTGTCATGGCGTGGTCTCCAGCCCGGCGCGTCAACGCCGGGTGATTCGAGGTTGATCACCCCGGAGACTACGCCACTTTCAATTCCAACCGCTTTTCGGACGGCACCGACCCCCCACGCCCAACTGGTGTCAGCAGAGAAGCCGCCATACCTGAATCTTAGTTTCAGTTCGGCACCGTAATTCTCGGCTTTGTCATAGTTGAACGCGGTGAGCACGTAGGCCTGGCCGAACTGGCCATCGTCGAGGAGGTCCCTGGCGGTCTTGTAGTAGATGCTGCCGCCGAGTTCGAGGGTCGGACAGTTTGCGGCTGCGACCGGCGCTTTGGAGGGTGTTGCGCCTGGTGTCGTCGGACATTGCGGCAGCAGTTGCTGCGTGAAGCCCGCGTCGTACACATTCGCCCGTTCGGGTTGGATCGCACCGACATTCTGGAGAGGAAAGCCGGCCACCTGGCCGGGCAGCACGGCCGCCTGATCGGGGGTGATGATTGGGGTGCCCGCGGTAGTGCCATTAAAGATCTGGGTCGGAATCGTTCGACCAAGCACTTGTTGTGGCGGTTCGAACGTTCGCATGTAACCGATGTGCAGGACGGTCGACCACCATGGCTTGTAGGTCAGGCTCGCGCGCGGGCTGAGCTGGTTCGCGTCGACGTACTGGTAGATTTGATCGAACCGCAGGCCGTAATTTAACGTGAGTTCGTGGGTCAGCCGCCATTCGTCCTGGGCGTAGGCCCCGAGCTGCCAGCCAAACAATTTGCTGCTATCGAGAATGTTGAAGGGCCTGTCGATCGCCGTCAGGCCGCTCGGATCGTTCGGGTCTAGCGGCTCGACGGTGCTTACGGTTGCGATCTGGCTCTGCTCGCCGTTGGTGTAGAAGCCGGCGCGAAGAGTGTGCGCATCGTTCAAGCGGTACGCGAAATCGCCCGACACGCCGTTCAGGAAGGAACTGCGATAAACATCGGATGCGACATTGTTGATGAAGAGATCGCCCACCGGGTCGGGAACGAAGTGAACATCGCTATAACGCGAATAATACGCGAGCTGGGCATCGAAATTGCCCTCCGACTTCTGCCAGGCAATGACGTTGTAGGCGTTCTTCTCATATTGATTTTCATTGAGGGTGGCCGAATCGAAGCTACTTTTGCCGAAGGCTGTATAGGGGGGAGCATTCGGGTTGGGGATGCCATCCGGGTTGAGGCAGGGGTTCGCGGGATCGAAAGGACCGCCGCAAAAGCCTCCCACATTACCCGGCTGTCCGGGATTGTTGGGAATCTGATAACGGGTCTCGCTGAAACCTGAAATGGTGACCACGCGCGCCGTCGGATCAAGCACCGTGGACGTATAGGCGAAGAACCTGCCCTGTTCCGAATGATCGTGAATGGCGTTGAGGGTAGCTATGGGATTCTGGAGGCCGAGGCCGGTGCTCAAATAGCGGCCGGTGACGTAATAGTCGGTGTTGCCCTCAACCCCGCCATATTCGAAGCTCGGTGTAATGGTCTGGCGGCTGCCGCCGTAGATACTGACGCTGCCGCCGGAGAGCGCCGCTCCGCTCTTGGTCGTGATGTCGAGGATGCCAGCCGTATGCAGGCCATATTGGGCCGGCAGCGCGCCGGTGATCAGTCCTATGCTGCCGATGAAGGAGGTCTCAAGAAGCTGCGAGAAGCCCGACACGCCATCGGGCAGCAGAATCCCATTGATCCGGTACTGAACGTTAGCATGCTCATTGCGAACGTGAAAATCGCCCGAGCTCGTCGAATCCTGATAGACACCCGGAAATTGCAGCACGACATCTTTGAGCGGAGCGGCGTTTCCCTGCGGGAAGTTCTCGATATCCCTCTGGCTAAGTTGATAGTTCGTCGTGCCAACCTTGGGCATGATGACGTTGTCGCGCCGCTGGTCGAAGGTCTGGGTCTGCTGGACGACTTGGCGATTCGCCGCAGCTTGGGCCTGTTCCGCGCTTGGCACGGCCGTCGCTGTCGACGGTGGATTACGCACGACCTGCCTTGGCGGCGGCGTTCGCGGCCGCCGCCGCTCGACAGGCGCGGCGACCCGGGTCTCGGGCAGAACGTTGGCTCCCGGAGGCGCGGCCTGCACGGCCGGCGTTGATTGCGGGGTCGGCGAATTGGCCGGTGACTCTGAGGGCGCCGGCGTGGCCGAGCTTTCCGGCTGCGGCGAAGGTTGCGCGGACGGGGAGGCACTCGGCTGCGGCGTCGAACTCGTCCCCTGGGGGGCCGGGCTGGGGGCTTGGGCGAGCGCGGCTGCACCCGATGCCACCACGAGCGTGAGCGACGATGCCGACAGCAAAATGCCGCGGAAGGTGCGAAAGAGAAACGGAGTGCCCATGAAGGAATGTTTCCTGACTGAACGCCTGCCCGCGACGCAAAAGCGTCGTCGTACGGAAGGAGCTTCGGCCCCGGCTCGCGGCGCGCCCCCATGGCGCGGCGCCAGCGGGATCGAAGCAGCGATGTCAGGAAATCGGAGGTCCGCGTGATTCAAACGCGGCCCGCGGCGGTTGTAGCAAGAAGCGGAAATGATCGATCGGATGATCGATCCTCGCATCAGCAAATTCCACGAGCAGCGCTGGCGGAGTTGGCGCTAGGCCGTTGCCCATGACCGCAGTGGCCATGCAGATTGGACAGAGATAGTCGGGATGGCTGTCTGACGGGCTATGACGATTCTGGCCGCCATCGGCGCCCGCTATGGCGGCAATCAGCACGCCGGAGCGCTCGGGCACTTTCCCGGCGAAGCCGTGAACGTGACCGAAGGCCAGCGTCAGGTTGATGACGAGCGCGATCAGCGCAAGCCATGAACCGTGCCTATTATGTTTCCGAAACCAACGCATCCGGAAGCAATGCCCTTCGCTCGAAGCCGATCTTATCCAAGCTTGTCGTAACATCAAAGGGTCGAAAATTGGCCTTGCGGTCGAAAATCGACCAGCCGTCGGGCGAAGACCTAAGTTATTCGACGGGGACCGGTGATGATCGTCTCCGGACCGCCTAATTAGCGCGACCTCAGGAAAAGAATCACATCTCGCGGACTTGGCACCCGAGCCTGGCAGCGGTGTTGTCTGTGCCCGCGTAGCGACATCGGTTTCCAACTTCACAGGTGGAAGTCGGGGTACTTGCGCCGGCCAGCGTCTAAACCAGCGGGCCCTCTTGAGCTGTCGCAGTTATGCCGGAGATTTGCGGGATAGCCAGTGCGAGCGACAAGGCACAAGCGAGAAGATTTCACTGTGCCTTGCAAATCGGCGTTGGCCGTTGCGCTGGTGCCGGATGATCCTTCTTGTATCGAGCCAGGATCGGCTCGAGGGTTTCCTTTGGCCAAAATTTTGGAGCCCGGATTTCGTTCAAACAGGAGGCGTTCCAATATAGTCCCACGCCGGATAGCGACCGGCCGGCCGCAACTGCTCGCGCGACGGCTTCGATGTCGGCAGAGTCAGGATAGATGTAAAGCGTCGTCGGATTATCCTTCACCATCGCGATGATTTGGCCGGCGTCCAATGGCGACCAACTGGTGCAGCCGTTGCTGCGGCCGCCAGCGTAATCCTCTAGTGTTCCAAAGGGAACGTAACCGTCGCGGTTTGCGTACGGACTGCGTGGATCCTTTCGAAGACAGACGTTCCTCAACAACTCGGCCGGATGCCCGCCGATCTCGCGCTGTCGGGCATTTGCCGTCTCGCCCCCGCCATCAAACTGAACAAACGAGCGTATCAGAACCGCGTCTTGTTTCGCCGAAACACGGTAGTAGCCTTTGAAGGACATCGTCGTCTCGCCTGTTACATAGGCCCCGCCAGTCGTCAGAGTTGAATCCATCGCGTTGCCGAAGTTCTTCGCGCAGCGTCTTCCGTTCGCGAAATCCGCGACGCCTTTCAAATCGCGACCGCCGCCGTGACCCGACGAAATTGCACGAAACGATCGCTCGGATTCGCAGATAACGTAGAACCGGCGCGCCAATTTGCCTTCGCCTAAATCGTTGGGACGCGTCGCGTCCATCGCGAAGTAGCAGGGATTCTTCACCGCGCCTTGGTTCACTTTTTGCTGGTAAAGCGCACGCGCCCTCTGCAACACCACTTCTGTGATTTGACCTTCGCCTTCGCCGACATGGGCCCTCAGCCAAGCCGGAACGTTCAACGGTTGCTGCGCGGCAAAAGACCGCGGCGACGCCAATAAGGCGATTACGATGATCAAGAGGCTGAAGATCAGAAGGATGGATCGTAACCGCACCGGATCAATTCTCCTGTTTCCAATCCTTGTTCACGCAAGTTCAAGCATCGCAGTGTATCCAACAGTTAGCGCGGGCTCTCGCGGCGGGACAGCGAGCTACTGCACGGTCCCTTGCGCCTTCTCCCGATCACATGTAATGTTATAACATGACGTTTCGGATCGCAATGAGCTCAGGGGGCATTTCGCATCAAGTTGCTAACGCCTCCTTCCGCTCGATCCCGGCCCGAACCCGACCATGCGCGGATCAGCGATCGACGATATGGCGAAAAGCGCCGCCCCCACGAAACGCAAGGAGATAACAACACCATGGCCGATGCTGCACCCCAGATTCCCGTCACGGTTCTGACCGGCTATCTCGGCTCTGGGAAGACCACGCTGCTGAACCGCATTCTATCCGAGACGCACGGCAAGCGCTTTGCGGTGATCGTGAACGAATTCGGAGAGGTCGGCATCGACAACGATCTCATCGTCGACGTGGACGAGGAGATTTTCGAGATGAACAACGGCTGCATCTGCTGCACGGTCCGCGGCGACCTCATTCGCATTATCGCGGGGTTGATGCGGCGCAGCCGCGGCTTCGACGGCATTGTGATCGAGACCACGGGGCTCGCAGATCCCGCGCCGGTGGCGCAGACCTTCTTTGTCGACGAGGATGTCCGCCGCAAGACGAAGCTCGACGCCATCATCACCGTCGCGGATGCCAGGCATGTCCTCGAACAGATTGGCCGAGCGCCGGAAGCGCAGGAGCAACTTGCGTTCGCCGACATCGTTCTCGTCAACAAGGTCGACCTTGTCGATGCGGGCGGCCTCGCAACGGTCGAACGTCGCATCAGAAACATCAACCCTTATGCGAAGATTCACCGAACGGAGCGCTGTGGTATCGATCTCGCCCAGGTCCTGGGACCAGACGCCTTCAATCTCGAGCGCATTCTCGAAGTCGAGCCGGCATTCCTCTCCGAAGCGCACGAGCACGAACATGACGACGGGATCGGCAGCATCTCCCTAGTCGCCGATCGACCGATGAAGCCCGGCAGGTTCGTGTCCTGGATTCAAGATGTCACCCAGCGCTACGGAACGGACATCCTGCGCATGAAGGGCATCGCATCCATGGAGGATGACGATCGTCGGTTTGTCGTTCAGGGCGTGCACATGCTCATTGAAGGCGGAAGTCAGCGTCCCTGGAAGGAGCAGGAGCCGCGCCAGACACGCCTTGTTTTCATCGGGCGTGACCTTCCGAAGGACCTGCTCAGGCAAGGCTTTGAGGCTTGCTACGCCTAAAGGGAGTGCAGATGGGCAAGATCGTAGGATTCGTTTCGAAATCCGAACTCGAGCGGCTTCGCCTCATTCGCGAAGCCCGCGCGATATATGAGAGCATCTTTCCACCGGCCGATGCGGTTGACGCGTGGCCCAATGACCGAGCCGGCAAGGGTAAGGCGACCGGGTTGAAAGGGTCCTCGAGCAGAAATAATGCGTATGACCGGCCGTTCATCGCCGCTCGATAGCCATGTTTTCCTCGTCCATTAATGATCGCCAAACGACGCGGCCATTGCGCGTTCGGCCGATGGCTGTAGTTTCTGGCTAGGAACGCGAGAAGGGGAACCGCTCCTTGGCAGGGGCGAAATCGATCTCGGCGCGGGCCTTCACCCGGCCATGCGGAGCCTGTCTCGCGCTGGCGGCGCTGATGCTGCAGTTCGCGTTGTCGTTCGCGCACGTCCACAAGCACGATCTCGCCTTTTCAGGCTTCGGCCGCACCAATGTCGAGAGCCTCAGGCACGCTGGGCCACCACGGCAAGCCGTAACGCAGCTGCCGGCGCGGCTGGCCGATCACGATGACAATTGCCCAATCTGCTTCTCGGGCTTGCTGCTGTCGAACTCTTCATTACCGGATGCTTCGGTAAATCTGCATCTGCCGCAATTCGCTGAGACTGATCGTGCGTTCAATCCAGTTTCCGATCGGGTGTTTCAACAGCGTCACGCGGCATTCCTGGCCCTCGCGCCCCCGCCGTCTGAGGCCTTTGCCGCCCCTTCCGTCTTTGCCGCAGGACATGTAAAGCGGCCGCCACGGCAAAGGTCATGCAGATTGAGGTCTACGATCCCACGATCTTCGTGGATTTCGAATTTGCCAAGGATAAGCCGGTTTCCTTGAGCGGCGCGCCGCAATGCAATCTGACTTACGATCTGCCGCACCAGCCGGCGGAACAGTTGCGGCTCACTCAGCTCAATAGCGATCCGCTCGATGCCTCCAGCACCTACGGAGAAACTTTCGCGAACAAGATGCTGGTGAAGTGCCCATGACCAGACCGCGCGCCGTCTCCGCCACTGCCCTCGTGGCGATCCTTATCGCATTTGCAGGCGGCATCGTGTCGGTCTGGAGCGCGCCGTTTGGTGCGCCGCATCCTGCAGCAGCGGCATCTCCGCTTCGGGCGTCAGCGGCTGGATTTTCGCCGAGCAGGCCGCCTTCTACCGTTCGCTGTCGGGCTTCATCCGGGCGAGCAAGGAAGATGGAGCCGCGATGTGGGGTCTGTTCGGCATCTCGTTTCTCTATGGCGTCTTTCATGCTGTGGGCCCAGGACACCGCAAGGCCGTCATTTCTTCCTATCTCGTCGCCAATGAAGAGACCTGGCGCCGCGGCGTTGTCCTGTCATTCGCGTCCGCTGGCATCCAATCCGTTGTTGCCATTCTTGTCGTGGCCATAGCCGCGGCTCTACTTGGCGCGACGGCCAAGGTGATCGGCCTCGCCGTCCACGTCGTCGAGATCGTCAGCTATGGCCTCGTCATCCTGATCGGCCTGCGGCTTCTCTACGTCAAAAGCCGTGGTTTTCTCATCGCCTTCCGCGAACTGAGGTGGGCCGATGCGTCTGTCCTAAGCGTCGCCTCGGGTTATGGCGGCAAGACCTTCCAGCTTGGCGCTCCGCGCCTTGGCGCGATCGCCATGCGCGGCGGCCAATGCAGCTCGATGGATGCATGGCGCATGGTCCGGACGCGGGCCGGGCCCGGCATGCTCGCGATGCGCGCGATCGAGGCCGGCGCCGCAGCACTTATCGTCGCCTTTGGGACATTGCTCCTGGCGGGTTACATGGCCAGCGAGCGACTCTGGATGTTCACCGGGTAGAGTGCGCCGCAAGAACCTGGAGCTGTCGCTCATCGGCGTGCTTGCATTCCGCAATGATAGTCTCCGTCATCGCGCCGATCCCCGAGGTGACGCCTCTGCTATCCACCCCGCGTCGGTCTAAGTGCCAGCCTGTGAGCACATTGGGCGACGATTTGATCGAATTGCTTACTCGAGCAAGTGAGGCCGAGTTACAGTTTCGGTGCGGACGCGCATATCGCGCTGTAAAATAAAGCCAAATTGGCGCGACACGGCCGATGAAGATGGGCACTATTGTTTCGCCGCACGATGATGGAGCGGCACAAGCATGCGCTGCGGCCAGCGAATGCATTCATTCGCGGACCGCAGACGCTATGGCTATCGTGGTGCCATTCCTTGCTCAGGCCGCGAAGATGAAGCGTGTCCCCGTATAGGAGCGCAGCAGCTTGTTCGGCATCTCGGCTTTGGCCATTTCGTAGAATGGCTCACCAGTGCAGTGCAGTGGAATTACGTACTCGATTTCCATGCTCTTCAGCGCAGCGATCGTGTCGCGCACATAGTCTTCCTTGTAAGGCGCAAGGTGGAACCCGCCAATCACGGCATAAACCTTGTTGATGCCCGAAGCCGCCTGTGCCTGCTTGATCGCGTTGATCACCCCGCGATGACTGCAGGACGTCAATACGATCAATCCGCGGCCTTTTAGATTGAATGCTGTCGCGATCTCATGCCGGAACTGGTCCGGGATGACTGCCTTCGTCCGTTCGTCCTCCGGAAGCCGCTCGGCATAGCAGCCAAAGCCGTGGTCGACGCCGATCTTCATGGCGCTGGGCGACAGCAATTTCTCAAAGCTCGCCTGGCCGATGTGGCCGGTGGTGAAGCCGTGGTCGGCGATGAGGGCCGGTTCTTCTGCGTATGTGACCGCAACATTGGCGTCTTCCAGTGCCTTGCGATCCAAGGCTCCGAAGTCGCCGCGTACCGGCGGAGCTGTCCATTCGCGCGAGCAGAATGCCTCCTCGCCGCCGACGTAAATCGGCAGCTTGGCTTTCAGCTTGCTGTTGTTTTGCCGTAAAAAGCCGGCGAGGCCGCCAAAATGATCGTAATGACCGTGGCTCAAGACAAGGGCGTCAAGCGCGGCCGGATCGATGCCTACGAGATTGGCGTTGTTGACCAGCGCGTCCGGTGTGAAGCCGAAATCCATCAGGACATTTCGTGTTTCAGTGCCGCGCTGCGACTCGACGTGCATCGACAGTCCGAACTCACTGATCAGCGTTTTGCCCGGCGGCTTGCCACCGCCGATGCCCCAGCCGAAGTGTTCGATCTCGACATCAGAAACCTTCCGGCTCGGCGCGACAGCGAATTGATAGCTGTCGACCACCACGCATACCGCCACACGGTCAATCTCGGGCACCTTGCCGGCAATCGTTTCCGCGCGCACTGGCTTCGCGCCGCCCATCAACGTCGCCACAATAGCGCTGAACAGGACAGCACCGCCACCGCACACCACGTCGCGTCGATGAATCGCATTGCACTGGCAAATTAACATGATCAAATCCTCCCCTGCGTGACCTCTGCTGCCGCAAGGCGTCACGTGGAAACGCACTCCAGGGCGGAGGCGTTGGGGTGCCGAACACACCAGCGTCTGGCAGCCCGCACACCGAGGATTAGGGGCATCCTATCCCGCGCTTGCCACCGTGGCGAGTCTCATTCTGCCTCGGCGAGGCCAAGCGCAGTTTCGACTTGCTGCAAATAGACAGTCACCAATCAGGATAGCGAGATGCAATCGCACGGAGCCGCGCAAGGTCGTAATGCGCGCGTTAGAACTCAAGAACATGCGGATCTTGTCGTGTCGCCGTGTCCAACTCGGACGAGCGTGAGCGGCGGCCTGCGAGCGCTACTCCGACCGCTTATCGAAACGATCGCTGGGCTTAGACTGGCGAACTTCCGACTGACGTCGTCAGCTGCCAAGCTATCTGAACTTGCCGACGATTTTCCTTCACATCTGCTTACTGGCTCGAACGTGGCGAAGCTGGAGTTTCGGTTCGCGCGCGCATATCGCGCTGTAAAAATAGAGGAAATTGGCGCACCCGACACGATTAGAGCGTGTGACCTTTGCCTTCGGAGGGCAACGGTTCTACGCTGACAAGATACCCCCTTTTCGAATTCCGCGATTTTGTTGGCTTTTGCCGATAGTGAGATTCACGACCTTTCAACATTCGCCTTCAGAGCGTAAAGCCGAACTCGCTCTGGGCTCACGAACCGTCATGCAGAAGATTGGATAAGGTATCGTAGGTTCGGTTGGTGTGGGGAAAGACGGTAGCGCTCCACTGACTAGACCCCCCGGCCGCTCACAAAGGTCGTGTCACGGCGGTGGGGGTCCGAACCCCGGCCAGAAACCCTGCTTCTGCTCGCTTCCAATTGGTTGGGTCGTCGCCGTCGCCGTATCAAACTTTTGCTCAAATGCTGGCGGGCCTTCGCGGTTCCACCATCCGCCACCCAGCGCCACATAGAGGGCTGCTGTGTCTGACAGACGGTTTGCTCCTGCTTGGACCACCTGGATCAGCGCCTGCAAATAGGTCGTCTGCGCGGTGAGGAGCACAAGGACATTGGCATCGCCCGTTTCCATTCGCTGGCGCGCCAGATCGAAGCTGATCTTGGCGGCGCGCTCGAAATCGCGCGCGGCCTTGAGTGCATCGGCATCGTTTCGCGAGGCGTGCGGAGCATCGGCGACATTCTGCAGAGCTCCGACGACCGTGGTACGATAGGTCCACGCCGCCTGCTCGAAAGTAGCTTGCGCCGCACGCTGTTCGTGAAGCAACGTGAATCCGTCGAAGATGGTGTGCGCAGCATTTGCGCCCACCGTCCAGAACAAATTGGCGGGGGAGATCAGGTTGGCGAGTTCCAGCGACGTGTAGCCGCGGGTCCCGTTGATCATGAAATTCGGGAGCATGTTGGCGATCGCGACGCCGACAAGGGCGCCCGCCGAATGCAATTGTTCTTCCGCCGCGCGAACGCAGAGAGATTGAGAGGGACGTCGGTGCTGAGAGGAATACTTGCATTCGGCTTGACGCGCCGCCCGATCGTTCTGCTCGGCCTGTTGGTGTTCATCGGCGCGGGGCTGTTCGCCTACACCAAGCTGAACATCGAAGCCTACCCCAATCCGGCGCCCGTGATCCTCGAAATTACCGCACAGGCACCGGGCCTGTCGGCCGAGGAGATGGAACGCTACTACACCATCCCGATGGAGGTCGGCCTCTCCGCGACTCCCGGCGTCAATGTCATCCGCTCAAATTCGTTTTATGGCTTGTCGTTCGTTCGCGTCGTATTCGACTATGGGGTCGACTATTACTTCGCGCTCACTCAGGCGGCGCTCAATCTGCAACAGCGCGTAAGCTTTTCCGGCGGTCGCCTCGATTTACTTACGCAAGCGACTGTGGCCGCTAACGTTCAGGCCCTTCATGTCCCTCGAACAGGATGCGCTGGGCTGCGCCTTCGAGGTCGTCATATTGGCCGCTCTTCAGCGTCCACATGAAGGAGGCGAGACCAGCGAGACCGAGACCAATGGCGATCGGCACGAGAAAGAAGAAGTCGATCATTTCAATGCCCCGAGTATGAAAGGCGCTTCCGGGCGGCGGATGTCTCTTCGCTCGCGTCGTTTCGACACCCGGACATCGAGACGCAACGCATTGGCCACGACCGTGACTGATGACAGCGACATTGCGACGGCCGCCAGCAGCGGCGTAACTCCGCCGAACACGGCGAGCGGGATCGCCACGATGTTATAGGCGATCGCAAGTATGAAATTTTGCCGAACCAGCGCACCGGTCGCGCGGGAAATCGCGATCGCCTGCGGGACGGACTGAAGGCTGTCGCGCAGGAACACGAGGTCGGCGGCGTTGCGGCCGATATCTGACGCCGACGCTGGCGCCATCGAGACGTCGGCCGCCCGCAGCGCGGGCGCGTCGTTCAGACCGTCGCCGACCATCAGTACCTTGTTGCCGGCCTGCTTCAGTGCTGAAATGTGCTGGATCTTGTCTTCCGGTCGGGCATCAGCGGTCCAGGTCAGGCCCAGCCGCTTGGCGATTCCTCGTACGCGCTGGTCCCTGTCGCCAGACAGGATTTCCACAAAAGCTCCTGATTTCCTCAGTTCGGCGACAGTTTCTTCTGCGCCAGGGCGCAATGTGTCGTCGAGGCAGAAATAGGTCATGCCTTTACCGTTGATCGCCAGCGCGATGGCTGCGTCGTGGTGTCTCTCGCAGGAAGGTCTGTCCGCAACTGCCCACTGCGGCCGTCCCAATCGGTAGACATCGGTACCGCGCCGCGCTTCGAGACCGAAGCCCGGATGCTCTGACACCGCATCGAAGGTGATCTGTCGGCGATCGTTCCCTAGGGCGGCCAACGCCTGCGAATAGGGATGGCGAGAGTGCATGGCGAGCGCGGCGGCCAGGGCGAGCCTATCGGGTGCAGTGTCGCCCTGTGTCGTGAGCCGTGGCTGGCCGGCGGTCAACGTCCCCGTCTTGTCGAAGACCACAACGTCGACGTCGGCAAGCTTTTCCAGCGCACTGCCGTCCTTGATCATGATGCCCTTGTCGAACAGCCGCCGGGCGGCAACGACATGGACCATCGGAACAGCAAGGCCAAGCGCGCAGGGGCAGGTGATAATCAAGACGGCGATCGCGATGGCGATAGCGCGGTGGGCGTCGCCGGAGGCGATCATCCAGCCAAGGAACGTCAGAAACGCGACGGAGTGAACGAGCGGCGCATAGAGTTGCGCGGCGCGGTCGGCGATCCGGCGATAGGCCGATCGGCCGGTTTCCGCCGCTTCCATCATCCGCTTCATCTCGGCGAGGAACGACTGATCCATCGTCGCGGTCGCGACGATGGTCAGCGGCCCGATCAGATTGAGGATGCCGGCCTGCAGTTCTGTGCCTTCGGCCGCGGGCTGCGGCGCGCTCTCGCCCGACACCAGGGAGTAGTCGAGCTCGGACGTACCCTTGATCACGCGTGCATTGACGGGGACGCGTTCGCCGGCGGCGAGCAGGATCGTCATTCCCGGCACAATCTGCTCGATCGCCAGATAGGCTTGCGTGCCGTCCGGTCGCAAAACCAGTGCGCCGCGCGCCGACAAACGCGCCAGTCCGCCGACCGCCTGCCGCGCCCGCTCTCGCATCACATAGTCCAGCGTCCGGCCGATCAGAAGGAAGAACAGAAGCGACACCGCAGCGTCGAAATAAGCGTAGGGACCATGATGGATGGTTTCGTACAGGCTCATAGCGAAGGTGAGCAGGACGCCGATCGAGATCGGGACGTCCATATTGGTCCGGCCCTGCTTCAGGCTGCGCCAGGCCGAGCGGAAGAAAATCCGGCCGGAATAGATGAGCGTCGGAAAGGCGATCAACGCCGAAATCCAGTGGAAGAGATCGCGAGTTTGCGCTTCCGCGCCAGCCCAGACCGATACCGACAGGAGCATGATGTTGCTGGAGGCGAAGCCTGTGACCGCCAGCGCGCGCAGCAGGTGGACCAACACCGCGTCCTTTTTGCCAGCGCCGACATCGTGGACGTGAGCCTTATAGCCGATGGCGTTCAGCGCCCGTATGATTGGTGGAGGGGAGTCTCCGCGCCAAAGGACGGTGACCCGCCGTGTCGACAGATTGGCCCGCGCTTTCGCTACGCCCTCGAGCTTGCTGAGCGCCACCTCGATCTGCTGCAGGCATCCGCCGCAATGGATTTCGGGCACCGACAAGTCGGTCTGACGCAGCCCGTCGTGGACCGCCTGGCTCGCGAGCAGGATCTCGTCATCCGGGGTTATGACCTGATGCAGATAGAGTTCAGCGCCGGGTGCGCAGCAACTCATGGGATCGGCTCCGTCGTTCCGCGGGAAGTCACTCCGTTTCCGGTTGCGCGGCGCGATAGGCGTGCCAGGTGGCGTGACCGAGCAGCGGATAGATCACGACGAGCCCCAGCATGCCTGTGGCAAGGCTTGCCAGAAACAAAGCAAGCACGATGGCCGCCCAGATCAAGAGGACCCGCAAATTGTTCCAGACCAGCGCCATGCTGGAGCCCATCGCGGTGAACGCATCGATGCGCTGGTCGAGCAGCATCGGAATCGAAAAGGCGCTGATCGCGAAGGAGAACGCCGCGAACAGGCCGCCGACGGCGGTACCGACGATCAGCATCGCCCAGCCGATGCCGGTGGTGAACAGCATCGACGCGATGCGATCGAGGCCCGGAAATGCCACCATGCCGAAGAACAGGGCATAGATCAGCACGGCCGCACGGATCCACACGATCATCAACAGGCAGAGCAATACGCCGGTGAACAGGATCTGACCGCCGGAACGCGGCCTGACGAAGAAGATGTTTTGCCAACGTAGCGGCAGGCCTTCTTCGATCCGGCGACTCTTCTCGTAGAGCCCGACGGCCAAGATCGGGCCGATCACCATGAAGCCCGCCAAGAGCGGAAACAGGATGTAGTCGCGCTTGAGGGCAACCAGGCCCGCCACCAGCCCGACCGAGATCGCAAGAATGATCACCCCATAGGCCAGGCTCAGCGGCATCTGCGTCACGAAATCCCGCCAGCCTTGTGCCAACCATTTGAAAGGATCGGCCGTCGTCAATGGTCGGACCCATTGGTTGGCCGTCGAGAGCGGCGGCGCGACCGAAGGAAGCATCGTCATCGCTCGTGTCCTTCTGCAGATGTGCGGATGGCGGGCGGCGAGCAGGACGATTTGGCCGCGTAGTACAGGTCGGGCGCATCACGGGCGTCGCCCTGACGGAGATGGCTGACGCAGGCCGGCTGCGAGGTCGATGCGACATAGATGAGGTGGGTGTTGGCGGCCAGGACGGCGATCACGCCGCACACGACTACAACCCACACGCAGATGTTCGCCCTGCTGGCACTGCGTCGGTCGATGGCGAGTTCGTTCATTGGCCAGCCATCCTCTTGTCGACGAGGTAGAGCGTCAGGATCTTGCGATCGAGTTTGGACAATCGGTTTTCCCAGGTCGGCATGTGTCCCTGGCGGCCGCCCCAGACCGTGCTATGGATGGTTTCGAAATCGCCGCCATAGATCCAGAAACTGTCGGTCAGGTTGGGCGCGCCGACCTCCGGATTGCCCTTGGCATCAGGACCGTGACAGGCGACGCAATTGGCGGAGAAGATCGCTTTGCCAGCCTCTACCTTGGCGGGATCGACGTCCTTCGCGCCTGGATGCGACAAGAAATAGACAAAGCCGACCACATTGACGACGTCCTGGCGAGGCAGCATCTGATCGCGGCCGAAGGCCGGCATTTGCGAGACATGTGTGTCGGGGTGAGCCGAGTTGATGCCGACGCGAATGGTATTGAAGATATCTTCGGGCTTGTCGCCCCATAACCAAGAGCTCGTCGTCAGGTTCGGAAAGCCCGGGCCTCCCTTGGCGTCAACGCCGTGGCATACGGCGCAATTGTTGCCGAAGAGGGCGCGACCGGTGCCCCGTACGATCTCCATCAGAGGCGGATCGGACTGGATCGCCGCAAAATCCTCAGTCTCGATCCTCTTCGTCCAGACGCTGCGTTCGACCGCGGCCTCCTGCAAGGAGGCTGCGACAAGCTTTCGCTGATCGATGCCGAGCAGCCCCTTGGTGTAGGTCACGCCGAGCGGCCAGGCCGGCATCAGCACCCAGTAGCCGACCGAGAACAGGAAAGCCAAACTCAGGAAGAAATAGAGCACGCGCGGGACCGGCGTGTTCAACTCCCTCAAGCCGTTCCATTCATGGCCGGTCGTGAGATAGCCAGTATAGCTGTCGCGATCTGGTTGCTCTACCGCCATGGTCCCGCCTCATCGCGAAAGATGGATTGCGCGGCATCATCGAAACGCTTCTTGTTCGACGGCCACATCGCATAAATCACCACCGCGACTGACAGCGCGATCAGGTAGAACAGCCCGAACGATTTTGAGATGCCGACGAGCAATGCATGTTCGACGATCATTGGCCTGCCCCTGCTTGTGCAACCGATTTATGCGCAGCGTCAGTCAGCCGGCCGAGGACCTGAAGATAGGCAACGAGCGCGTCCATTTCGGTCAGGTAGCTGGGTCGGCCGTCGAATGCGCGCATCGTGGTGGCCTTGCCGTACCGCTTGGTCACGCCGTCCGCTAACGGCGAATCCGGATTGGACTGCGCGTAGGCGTCAAGCGCGGCATTGGCGATCATCTCTTCGGTGTAGGGTACGCCGACCGCGCGCTGGGCTTTCAGGTGAAGGCCGAGATCGTCAATGCGCAGTTCGGTCATGAGCAACCATCCGTAGGCCGGCATCACCGAGACCGGCACCACGTCGCGCGGATTGTTGAGGTGAGCGACGTGCCACTGGTCGGAATATTTCTCTCCGACCCGCGCCAAGTCCGGCCCGGTGCGCTTCGAACCCCACAACATCGGATGGTCGTACTTGGATTCGACCGCGAGCGAATACGGGCCGTAGCGGTCGACCTCGTCACGAAGCGTGCGGATCATCTGCGAATGGCAGGCGTAGCAGCCTTCGCGGATGTAGATATTGCGGCCGGCGAGCTCGAGCGGCGTGTAGAGCCGCATGTCGGGAGCGTCTTCCACGGTCTGGTGAATGGTGAAGAGCGGCGCAATCTCGACCAGACCGCCGATGCTCGCGACGACGATGATACCGAGCGTCAGACCGATCGCCTTGCTTTCCAGCCGGTAATGCAATCCGAAGAACGACATGGCGTTTCACTCCGCGGCCCGCAGGGCGCCGCCGCCGACCACGGCCGGTTGCGGAATGTCGGCGGCCAGGTCCGTCACCGCGCTGGGCACCTTGATGGTCATCCAGATGTTGTAGGCGCCGACGCAGCCGCCGATCAGGAACAACAGGCCGCCGACCGCGCGCGCGATGTAGTACGGATGCATAGCGACCAGCGTGTCGATGAAGGAAAAGGCGAGCGTGCCGCTCTCATTGTAGGTCCGCCACATCAGTCCCTGGACGATGCCCGAATTCCACATCGCGAACACGTAGATGACGGTCCCGGCCAGCGCGAGCCAGAAATGCGCTTCGACGAGCTTTGGCGAATACATCTGCTCGCGTTTCCAGAGCCAGGGTACCGTGGCATAGATCGATCCGAAGGTGATCATCGCGACCCAGCCAAGCGCGCCGGCGTGGACATGGCCGATGGTCCAGTCGGTGTAGTGCGAGAGCGAATTCACCGAGCGGATCGCCATGAACGATCCTTCGAGGGTGGTGAGGCCGTAGAACACTCCCGCCACCATCATGAAGCGCAGCGTGGCGTCGTCGCGCACCTTGTCCCAGGCGCCGTTCAGCGTCAGCAGCACGTTGCCGGCGGACGCCCATGAGGGGATGAGGAGCATCAGCGAAAAGGTCATGCCGAGCGTCTGCACCCACTGCGGCAGCGCAGTGTAGTGCAGGTGATGCGATCCGGCCCACATGTAGAAGAATGTGATGCCCCAGAAGCTGATGATGGACATCCGGTAGGAGAAGATCGGACGACCCGCCCGCATCGGGAGGAAGTAGTACATCATGCCGAGGAAGCCGGCGGTAAGGAAGAACGCGACGGCGTTGTGTCCGTACCACCATTGCGTCATGGCGTCCTGAACACCCGAAAAAGCCGAGTAGCTCTTGGCGTGGCCGAGCGAGACCGGAACAGCCAGATTGTTGACGATGTGCAGGATCGCCACCACCAGGATGAACGCCATGTAGTACCAGTTGGAGACGTAGATGTGCGGCTCCTTGCGCCGCGCCAGCGTGCGCAAGTAGACCAGGAAGTACACGACCCACACCACTACCAGCCAAAGGTCGGTGTACCATTCAGGCTCGGCGTATTCCTTGGACTGGGTGATACCCATCATGTAGCCGGTGACGGCGAGCAGGCAGAACAGGTTGTAGCCGTACACCACGAACCACGGGCTCACCTGGTCCGGGAGGCGGGCGCGTGAGGTGCGCTGCAGCACGTAGAACGACGTCGCGATCAGCGCGTTGCCGCCGAAGCCGAAGATCACGGACGTGGTGTGGACCGGCCGCAGCCGGCCAAAGCTCGACCAGGCGACCCCAAACGTCAGGTCGGGCTCGACAAGCTGCCAGGCAACCCAGTCGCCGACCGCAAGCCCAACCACGGCCCAGATCATCGCAAGGACGATGGCGACCTTGCTGGGATCATCGTAGTAGTGCGCAAGCCGCTCGTCGGATGGCGCCGGCGCGAAGTAGCTTTCGCCGATGCGAAAGATCGTGAGAATGCCCGCAAGGAAAACAAGGGCGCCGTGAATGCCCATCGCGTCATCGCGTCCGACCAGGATCATCAGGGCGCCACAGACCGCCACGGCCGCGCTGATCATGATCGCGTACTGCCGTTCGATTAAGGTAAGCTGGGCGATCATGGCGGCTGCCCCCGCGCAGTTCTTGAGGAAGATGCGCCACGAATTTGGCTGACGTGACCGCCGGTTTCGCGAAGCCGCTTGCCGATTCGAGAACGTCTTTGCTGCGTTCTGCCGAGCTTTGGATCGGTGACCGCGTGCACATTTGGCTCGATGGTCCAAGCCGCAAATCCTCCTTTCTCCTTGAAATCGATCGCGGCAAGCGGCTCTTCGGAGAGCCCAAACCGTGTGGGTTCGGCGTTGTTGGTGCGTAGCAGCAAAAATGGATTATCGGGAGGACGACGCTGGCGGTCGTCCCGCAAAGGGAGCAAGATCGGTAAAGACCTCTGCCGGAGATAACGGCAGACTGTCCGGTTCAGACCCGGTCGATGGCCGTTTCGGACCTTCACAAATGCCGAGCGTCACGCGACGCTTCAGGCCAATATCGTGCGTGGACGGTCGCGCAGCAAACGGTAGACCCGGCGATCCGCGCGATCGAAAGAGCGGACGTCGCAAGGGCCGAAGGGAGAAACAAGTTCGAGGGAGGCCGCCATGGTCGGAAGGCTGATTCAGGTCGCTAAATCCGCCTATCAATATCCGCTCATCTTCAAGCAGTTATTGCACACGCCGCTACTGCAGTCGCCGGATCAGGAGATCGTTTATTGCGACCGAAGACGTCTCACCTATCGACAGGTCGGCGAGCGGGTCAGCCGGCTCGCCTCGGCCCTGAGCAAGCTAGGCGTCAAGCCCGGCGATACGGTCGGCGTTCTTGACTGGGACAGCAACCGTTTCCTCGAAGCCTTCTTTGCGATCCCGATGATGGGGGCGGTGCTGCAGACGGTCAACGTCCGCCTCTCGCCTGAACAGGTTGCCTATACGATCAATCACGCCGGCGCCTCGACGCTCCTCGTCAATGACGACTTCGTCGGCCTCCTCGAAGGCCTGATGCCGCAGTTGCCGAAGGTCAAGACGCTGGTCGTGATGTCGGACCGGCGCGCGCCGGAAACAGGGAGCCTTACCTTTGTCGGGGAATATGAGGACCTGTTGGCTGCGACCTTGCCGGACTACGATTTTCCGGATTTCGACGAGAACACCCAGGCGACCACCTTCTACACGACCGGCACGACCGGCTTGCCGAAGGGGGTCTATTACAGCCATCGGCAGCTTGTGCTGCATTCGCTCTGCGAACTCGCGTTCTTTGGCATGGCGACCCGGCAAGGCCGGTTCTCGCGCGACGATGTCTACATGCCCATGACACCGATGTTCCACGTCCATGCCTGGGGCTTCCCCTGGGCGGCGACGGTTGCGGGCGTCAAGCAGGTCTATCCCGGACGTTATGATCCGGCGATGCTGCTGAAGCTGATCAAGAGCGAAGGCGTTACCTTCACCCATGGCGTCCCCACGATCCTGCAAATGCTGCTCAACGCCGCAGCGGCGGCGAAGACCGATCTTGCGGGCCTGAAGATGGTCGTGGGCGGCTCGGCCTTGCCGAAGGCATTGGCCAAACAGGCTATGGCCGCGGGGGTCGATATCTTTGCCGGCTACGGCATGTCCGAGACCGGCCCGATTGCCGCGGTGGCTCACGTCATGTCGAGAGACCTCAGCGGCGATCCGGACCAGGAGATAGAGTTCCGGACCAAGGCGGGAATGGCGGCGCCGCTGGTCAACCTTCGTATCGTCGATGAGGACATGAAGGATGTCCCCCATGACGGGAAGTCGGCGGGAGAGATCGTGCTCCGCTCTCCCTGGCTGACGCAGGGCTATTTCGACAATCCCGAAGGTTCCGAGCAGCTTTGGGCCGGTGGCTATCTGCATACCAACGACATCGCCGTGGTGAGCCCCGGTGGCTATGTGCACATCACCGACCGCCTCAAGGACGTCATCAAGACCGGCGGTGAATGGGTGTCGTCTCTGCAGATCGAAGACTTGATCACGCAGTGTCCCGGCGTCTTGGAGGCCGCCGTGATCGGCGTCAAGGATGACCGCTGGGGTGAGCGGCCGCTGGCGCTGGTGGTGAAGGAAACAACCGGTGCAGGCGGGGCGACGGATGTTGCCGTGAAGGCCCACCTGAAGGTGTTCGCCGACAGGGGCGTCATCTCGAAATATGGAATCCCCGAGAAGATCCTTTTCATCAACAGCATTCCCAAGACGAGTGTCGGCAAGATCGACAAGAAGGTGCTGCGCGAGAAGTACGGCGACATGTAACCGCTCGGCATCCATCAGCGCATCGAGGAGTTGACAGATGAGCAACCTCACACTTGCCGCTCTCGGCGAACGCGTTGGACAGGAGCTTGGTCTTTCCGATTGGGTCACGATTGATCAGGCACGGATCGATACCTTTGCATCCTGTACCGGCGATAATCAGTGGATCCATGTCGACGTCGAGAGGGCGAGGCAGGAAAGTCCCTTCCGCGGTCCGATCGCGCACGGCTATCTGACGCTCTCGATGGTCGCTCCGCTGGCGATGGAGGTCGGTGTCATCCCGAAGGATGCTGCCGCCGGCCTGAACTACGGCATCGACAAGGTCCGCTTTCTCGCGCCGGTGCCCGCCGGCGCGCGCGTCAGGCTGCGCGTCGTTCTCGCCGGGATCGAGCCGAGAGAGGGTGGGCAGGTGATCATGAAGACTCAAAACACGCTGGAAGTGGAGGGATCGGAGAAGCCGGCCCTGATTGCCGAGACGCTGGCGCTACTGATTCCCGCGAAGGGAGCAGGACAACAATGAGTGCGGAGAAGCGCGAGCAGATATCGCCGACGCCGGGGATATCCGAGGAAGCGTCCAGAAATACGCTGGCGCTCAATCCCCTTGTTGGCATTCAGGGGCAGGATCTGGTCGAAAGCGCGGGTATCCTGTTCAAGGCGGTTGTCAACGAGCCGAAAGTCGCCACCGAACAGTGGCTTTCCTTCCTGGGTGAGCTGGGCTCGATCGTCGCCGGCAAATCCGAGCGGACGCCGAAGGCGGGCGACAGGCGGTTCTCTGATCCCACCTGGAAGGAGAGTGCGCTGCATAGCGGACTACTGAGGGCCTATCTTGCCTGGGGCGACGCGGTCAACGGCTTCGTCGACAAGACGAGCCTCAGCCAGATCGACAAGGCGCGGGCACATTTGATCACGGAGATCCTGGTTGACGCCGTCGCTCCGACCAACGCAATCCTGACCAATCCGGCGGCAGTTCGAAAATTCGTCGATACGGGCGGCCAAAGCCTATTGCACGGGCTGAAGAACTATCTCGATGACCTCGCCAGGAATGGCGGCATGCCGTCGATGGTGGATCAAACCGCCTTCGAGGTTGGCAAAAACCTCGCGACGACGCCGGGCGCGGTCATATTCCGCAACGAATTGCTGGAGCTCATCCAGTACGCGCCGACAACAGAGAAGGTCTGGAAGCGACCGCTGGTCGTCACCCCTCCACAGATCAACAAATATTACGCGCTCGATCTTTCGCCCGACAAGAGCATGGTTCGCTTCCTGCTCGAGAGCGGAATTCAAACCTTCTGCGTAAGCTGGCGCAATCCGACCGCGGCCAACCGCGACTGGGGTCTGGACACCTATGTGGCCGCGCTTGACGGAGCTGTTGACGCAGCGCGCGAGGTCACCGGCTGCGACGATATCTCGATGATGGGATCCTGCTCCGGCGGGATCACCGCGACGGCGTATCTTGCGACGCTGGGCAGCGCGGCGGAGCTGAAAATCAGGAACATGGTCCTGGCAGTCTGCCTGCTCGATCCGAACACCGCCGAGGAGAGTGCGTTCGGTTGCCTGATGACGCCGGAGACGATGCGGGCCGCCAAGGAGAGCTCCCGCCTTCGCGGAATCGTCGACGGCCACGATCTCGCGCGGATGTTCGCCTGGATGCGGCCCAACGACCTGATCTGGAATTACTGGGTGAACAATTACCTGCTGGGCAACCAGCCGCCGGCCTTCGATATCCTGTACTGGAATGCTGATACAACCCGTCTTCCAGCCCGCCTGCACCGTGATTACCTCGATCTCTATTTCACCAATCCGTTCGTCAGCGCCGGCAAGCTCACGCTGAGCGGCAAGACCATCGACATGAGCAAGGTGAAGGCCGACAGCTACGTTATCGCTGGAGTGACTGACCACATCACGCCGTGGAAGGGGGTCCACAGGACCGCGCAGATCATGGGCGACGCGACAACCTTCGTGCTGTCGAACAGCGGTCATCTGCAGAGCCTGCTCAATCCGCCGACCAATCCGAAGGCTTCATTCATGATCGGGCCGGTCAATCCGGCCGGCCCTGACGCTTTCCTTGCGAGGGCCGAGAAGCGGAAGGGAAGCTGGTGGCTCGATTGGCGGGACTGGCTCCATCCGCGCTCGGGCGAGGAGGTGAGCGCGCCCGCGTCGCTTGGCAGTGAACGCCATCCCGTCCTTGGACCCGCGCCGGGGACCTACGTCTTTGACTGACGACCGCACCAGCGCCGACCAATCGAGCAGCCGGAAGCCGGGCTCGACCGTTATGAATCCGAACGAGATTGAGGTCCGACAAATTACGATTGGCGCGCAGTCATTGCGGGTTGCGATCAAGCGTGGGAGCGGCGACAGCCGACCGCTTCTGCTGTTCAACGGAATAGGGGCAAACTGGGAGCTGGCGAGGCCGTTCCTTGAGGCGCTCACCAGAACGACAGCGATCATCTTTGACGTGCCCGGCGTTGGCGGATCGCCGCGACCTCTGCTGCCGTATCGCCCGTCGACGCTCGCGCGGCTCGCCGCCGACCTCGTCGCGGAGCTCGGTTACGATGAGATCGACGTGGCCGGCGTGTCCTGGGGAGGCGGCATCGCGCAGCAATTCGCGCATCAATATCCAAAGCTGTGCCGGCGACTGGTGCTCGCCGCGACCGCGCCAGGGGCCATCATGGTGCCGGCGCGCCCTTCGGTGCTGTGGATGATGGCGACGCCGCGCCGCTATGTCGACAAGGAATACTTGAGCAGGATCGCGCCGGACATCTACGGCGGCGCGTTTCGCAAGGACCCGTCCTTGATCCGCCCCCATGCGGAAGCGATGCACGGCGCACGCAACTTGGGCTACCTTTATCAGCTTCTCGCCATGGTCGGATGGACGAGCCTGCCATGGCTCTGGTCGTTGCCGCAGAGAACGCTCGTTCTGATGGGCAGCGACGATCCGCTGGTCCCGCCGATCAACGGCCAAATAATGGCGCGGCTGATCCCGAACGCCGAACTCCGCATGATCGACGACGGACATTTGCTTATGGTGACGAAGCCGGGGGAAACCGCGGCCCTTATCGAGGAATTTCTGGCCGACGAGCGCGAACGGGGCGAGCCGGAGCGTGTCCGCTTTCGCAAAGGGGCGGCCGAATGAGACATCTCTTGCCGAAACCGGATGGCGAACGCGCATAACCTAGGCACAGCGAGAAGGGAGGAAATCATGACGGATGCGACCTCACCATTCATTCCAGGGAGGACCCCATGGCGAACGCGCAGGCAAAGCTGACGGAGAAACCGGGTTACGTACCGCCGCCGATTGACGGCGACTTCTACAGGATCGCAAGCGTGCTGAACAATGAGGAGCGTGCGTTGCTTGGGCGCGTTCGCGCCTTCACGGAAGGCGTGGTCGCGCTTGTGATCGAGGACTATTGGGGTCGTGATGAATTTCCGTTCGCGATCATTCCCAAGATGGCCGAAATCGGCATAGGTGGCATCGGCTACCAGGGGTATGGGGCGGCCGGAGGCAGCTGGCTGTTGAACGGCTTTGTCGCGATGGAGCTGGCGCGCGTGGATGCGTCGGTCGCGACGTTCTGGGGGGTGCACACCGGGCTGTCGGCGGGATCGATCTATCTGTGCGGCGACGAGGAGCAGAAGCAGCGTTGGCTGCCGGCCATGATGCGCTTCGATTCAATCGGCTCCTTCGGTTTGACCGAGCCATTGGTAGGCTCAGCAACATCGGGCGGAATGATGACGTCCTGCCGCCGTGAGGGCGACAGCTGGATCCTCAACGGCCAGAAGAAATGGATCGGCAACGCCACCTTCGCCGACATCAACGTGATCTGGGCGCGTGAGGAGGGCTCAAACCAGGTCAAGGGCTTCGTCGTCGGAAAGGACAATCCGGGCTTCTCGGTCGAGAAGATAAGGACCAAGATGGCTTTGCGGGTCGTTCAGAACGGGCTGATCACCCTGAAGGACTGCCGCGTTCCCGAGGCGGATCGCCTGCAGAACGCCAACACGTTCAAGGACACGGCAAAGGTCTTGAGAATGACCCGCACCGGGGTGGCGTGGTTCGCCGTGGGCTGCCAGATGGGCGCCTACGAGCATGCGCTGCGTTACGCCACCGAGCGAATGCAGTTCGGCAGGCCGATCGGCGGCTTCCAGCTCGTTCAGGATCTCCTGGTGCGCATGCTCGGCAATGTCACATCGACCCAGGCGATGATGCTGCGACTCGGGCAGTTGCAGGATGAGGGCGTGATGCAGGACGAGCACGCCTCGCTCGCAAAAGCGTTCTGCACTGTGAAGTGCCGCGAGACGGTCGGCTATGCCCGCGAGCTGCTCGGCGGCAACGGCATCCTCCTGGAGAACCACATCGGGCGCTTCGTGGCCGATGCGGAGGCAATCTACTCCTATGAGGGGACCAGGGAGATGAACACCTTGATCGTCGGCAAGTCCATCACCGGATTGAGCGCTTTCGTATGACGAGATAGGGTTTGCATAGCGCGTGCCCACTATTGGACCTCCGCGCCAGCCATCATCAGTTCCGAAATCGTGCCGTAAACAGCGATCCAGGCGGCGCGAATCTCCGGCGTGAACTCGTCGCCAAGGAATTCTGCGAGCGTCAAGAGCAGTGCATTGGCAACCTTGTCGTAATCGGTCGAAATTGCCCCATAGTGGCAGTGACGCGTTCCCAGGGCGCGCACGCCGCCCTCGATCTCGGTTATCCGGTTCAGTCCTTTGACGAGAGAACTCAGCATCGACACCAGCATCCGTCTCTGGAGTGCGAGGTCGCTCTTGAACAAAGGGCGAAGTTCCGGATTGGCCTCGAACAGAATGCGGTAGAAGCGTTCGCCGAACGCGACCAAGCGCGGAGCGATCCGGTGGAACGATGACTGGACCAGGAGAGCGGGATCGGGGTTCGTGAATCCGTCGCAATGGTAAAGCACGGTGTCTTCCGACATGCCTTTGAGCTGTAGCTTGTGGCTCGCGCCAACTCGAAGGGCGCCGGGCAGCTCGGCGACAATGCTGCCGCTCAGGAGTATCGAAGAATTGAGTTGCTTGGTCATGCGCTCGATTCGGCTGGCAACGTTCACGGTGTTGCCGATGACGGTGATCGGCCGCTTTCCTGGATGACCGATTCGGCCCAGGATGACCGGTCCGAAATGCACGCCGATGCCGAGACGAAGCGAGATGTTGAGATCGCGTTCGAACATCGGGGAGAGCCGCTGTGCGGCGTCTTGCATCGCGATCGCCGCACGAACGGCATTCCGGCACGCGACCGCCGGCCGCTCACCGCGGATGCCAAAAATCGCAAGCAGACCATCGCCAATGTATTTGTCGATGAATCCATTGTTGTTCAGCACGACTTCCGCCGCGGCCGCGAAGTGGCCGTTCAGGAAATAGACGACGTCGTAGGGTAAGCTCTTTTCCGTCTGACTGGTGAAGTTGCGGATGTCGCAAAAGAGGACGGCTACTTCCAGTTCCCGCTCCTCGACGCCGGAAGGCGCGCCCAGTTCATCGAGGTCAAGGACCACGATGTCCTGCGGGCTCTGCAGGAGCCGGCGCGCGACGAGGTCGCCGTGTACCCTGGTCTGACAGGCGAGGCGCGTAAACTCATCCCACCCGCGCTCCGATGCGACGCGCTCCTCGAGCGGCGTGCGGGCTGAGACATGCGTGAGGCCATCGAGGATCCTGACCCGGCAGGTCGTACAGCGTGCTTGGCCGCCGCACTGGTGGTGGTGCGGAATCCGGTTCTGGATTGACGCCTCGAGCAATGTCTGTCCATCGGCCGCCTGGATCGTCGTTCCGTGAGAGTTGGTCACGCAATGCACGGCATCAGCTCCCTGCTTGCTCAATCCCTTGCTCTCCGCGAACAATCAAAAACCGCGCCGCTGGCCGAAGGCCGCCAGCAAAGGATTCGCCGAGAAGCTCATTGTCACCGTTTGGAGAAAGCGCACGCCCGGTGCTTGCATCGGTTTGACGGCGGCGGAACGCTCTTGCTGTGTTTCCACGAACCAGGCGCGACGGTTTTGACCTTCGTAATCCCGAGAAAAGTGACCAATTCGAATGCGGCAAGGATGTTCTAGGCTTCGCAACCCCGTTCAAGAACGGCCTGGCAGGTCGCTCTATGCCCCTTGGGTCCGTAGGCGGGCTTCAGCAAGAGATCGTCAGATACGCCGATGACCACCGTTGTGACCGAGAAACTTCCGCGCGAGAGGGGATCGGCGTCCGCATCATCCTCACTGACGCGGAAGCGTGTCGTGATCATCGGCGGCGGATTTGCCGGGATTGCGGCGGCGCGCGCGTTGAGGAAGGCCGACGTCGAAGTCATCCTGATCGATCGGCGGAATCATCACATCTTTCAGCCGCTCCTCTACCAGGTCGCGACCGCGGTCCTGGCGCCTTCCGAGATCGCGACGCCGATCCGTCAGCTCGAGGCCAAGCAGAAAAATCTCAACGTGGTGCTCGCCGAGGTTACCGGCGTCAGCCTGAGCGCTCGCGTGGTCGAAGTGATCTATCCACGACTTGGCACCCGCAAGCTCGGTTTCGATTATCTCATCGTCGCTACAGGAATGCGTCCGAGTTATTTCGGTCATGACGAGTTCGCGCTGCATGCACCCGGTCTCAAGAGCCTCAATGACGCCGAAACCATCCGCACCAAGATTCTCAGCGCCTTTGAATTGGCCGAGGCTACCGAAAATGAAACGGAATGCGCCCGCCAGATGACGTTCGTGCTGGTTGGAGCCGGCCCGACCGGCGTCGAGCTTGCTGCGTCAATCGCGCAGATGGTCTCGATCACGCTACGCAACAATTTTCGCAGCATCGATCCGGCGAACAGCCGGATCATCCTGCTCGACGGCGGCAGCCGTATCCTGCCGAGCTTTGCCGAGCCGCTGTCAAAGAAGGTCGTGCGGCGTCTCACCAGGCTAGGGGTCGAGGTCAGGACCGGGCTGAAGGTCGAGACGGTCGACGAGCAGGGCGTCATCGCCAGCGGGGAACGCATTGCCAGCGCGACCGTGCTGTGGACGGCGGGAGTAGCAGCCTCGCCGGTCGTGAAAATGCTCGGCACCAAGACCGACCGGGCCGGGCGGGCTCTGGTCGGGCCCTTCATGGAGATCCAGGAGGCGGGTGACGTGTTCGTCGCCGGGGATGCGAGCTCGCTCACCCAGGACGGCCACGCCGTGCCCGGCGTCGCGCAGGCCGCAATCCAGCAGGGCCGGTTTGTCGGGCGATTGATCGCTAATCGCGTCAAAGGACGGAAGGATGGCCGTCCGTTCCTCTACCGCAGCAAAGGCAACATGGCGGTGGTCGGCAAGAATTTTGCGATTCTGGAGGCTGGTCGCCTGCGGACCAGTGGCTTTGCGACGTGGATCGTGTGGGCTGTCCTCCATGTGCTCGCACTGCCGCAGCTTCAGAATCGGTTCAGGGTGCAGACGCAATGGTTCTGGTCATATCTGACCGGTCAACGCAGTTCGCGATTGATTGCGGAAGCGCCTCGTGCCGTCGACCTCATCAAGCAGAAAACCGGATCATGAACGCTTCATCTACCGCACTAAGAGCCGTCCGTTGGATTGTTCTCGCCGGTGTGCTGCTCGGTCTGGGCACGTTTCTCTGGTTTGCGACGCGGCCACCGCCATTGACCGTGCAAGGCGAGGTTTCGGCCAACCGCGTGGACGTCAGCCCCCGCGTCAATGGACGGGTCGCTGACCTCCGCGTCGATGTCGGCGACACGGTCCAGCGGGGCGCCTTGCTCGCGGAGCTGGACAGTCCTCAGCTGAAAGCCTCCCTCATTGCCGCACGCGCGGCCCTTGCGGTTGCCGCGGCGGATTTCGATCGGGTCTACAGCACGCGGCCGGAGACGATCGCCGCCCGCAAGGCGGATCTCGCCGCGGCCGATGCCGATGTCGTGCTCAGCAAGGAAGTCTTCGACCGGCAGACGAGCCTGATCAGCAGCGGTTCGACGCCGCAGCAGCGCGTGGACGAGGCAACGCGGAACCTGGAAACCGCAACACGCCGGCGCGAGGCGGCCAAGGCTGCGCTTGACCTTGCCACCAAGGGAGCCAGCGACGAGGAGAAGGCGCTGGCGGCAGCACAGGTGAAGCAGGCCGAGGCGAGCCTGAACCAGCGCGAGGTCGACGTCTCGGAATTGACGTTGCGAGCGCCAGCGTCCGGCCAGGTCACCAGCCGCGTCGCCGAGCTCGGCGAAAACTTCAGCGCCGGCGCGCCGCTGTTCTCGCTGATCGACATGGGAGATCTCTGGTTCACCTTCAACCTTCGTGAGGACTTGCTCGCTGGACTGAAAATCGACGACAAGTTCGAGGTCACGGTACCCGCGCTGAAATCGCAGGTCATTCCGGTGCGCGTCACGATGATCAATGTGCAGGGCCAATACGCGACTTGGCGGGCAACGCGCGCGACCGGCGACTTCGACCTCCGGACCTTCGAGGTGCGGGCCAAGCCGTTGCAGCCGGTTGACGGGCTACGGCCAGGCATGAGCGCGATTGCGGCGTGGCAAGCGCGGGTGCGCTGAGATGCAGCGTCGCGACCACCAGCAGCCGGGATTTTCGCTGGTATTTTGGCGGGAGCTCGCCTGGTTGCGGCGGCGTCCGCTGCTCCTCATGCTCACCGTCGTCGTGCCGCTCGGCCTGATGCTGCTGTTGACGGCTATCCTGAGCGCGGGGATTGCCACGCGGCTGCCGATCGCGGTTCTTGATCTCGACGGGTCCGAACTCTCCCGTTCCGTCATCCGCGCGGTCGATGCCACGCCCGACACCGCCGCCGTGCTTCGTGTCGCCGAACTGTCGGAGGGGCGACACCTGATCGTCGCGCGCAAGATCCGCGGCCTCCTGATGCTGCCGCGCAATCTGGAGCGCGACGTTTTCGCCGGCCATCGTCCGGAAGTCGTTCTCTTCTACAACACCCAGACATTTACGGTCGGCAATCTGGTCTTGCGGGGCGTCAATAGCGCCATACCGACTGTCGCCGCGGGGATCCGGATCTCGCTCAGGACCGCGGAAGGGCAGCCGGTGGAGGAGGCGCAGGCCGCGATCACGCCGATCCCGCTGCAGACCCATGCGCTGTTCAATTCGACCCTGAACTATGTGCATTTCCTGCTCGCTGCGCTGTTGCCGGCGGTGCTGCAGACCGTCGTCGTGACTACGATGGCCTATGCCGTCGGCATTGATGTCGAGACACGTCATCGCTTTGCGATATTGCGACGCTTGGGCGGAGGACTCTTGCCGGCGATGTTTGGAAAGATGCTTCCGTATACGATCCTATTCCTGTCGATGCTCGGGATCGCCGATTTCGTGCTGTTCAAATACCTGGAGCTGCCGCTGAGAGGCGATCCAGCAGTGCTCGTGATTGCCGGGATTGTCTTCGTCCTGGCGTGCCAGTTCATCGGAGCGCTGCTCGCGCTCTTGCTTCGGCCGGTGGCCGCGGCGGTGAGCATCGCCACGCTGTTAACGGCGCCGGCCTTCGGATTCATGGGCATCGGCTTTCCGCGGCTTGGCATGAACGCTTTCGCTTATGGCTATGGCGAGCTGTTGCCGGGCACCTGGTACTTGATGGCCCGGATCGACCAGACCATCCGAGGAACGCCGCTCGATCTCTCGTGGAAGCCGGCGCTGGTACTGACCGGCTTGGTTGCCGTGCTTATCAGCCTCACCGCCATAAGGGTAAGGATCATGCGCCGATCTATTCCGGAGCGCGCGGCATGAAGATGTTCCTCACCGTGTTTCGCAATGAAATCGGCCGGATATTCTCGCTGCGGCCGGTATTTTCGGTCGTAGTGCTCGCGGCCGCCGTCTACGCGCTGTTCTACCCGCAGCCCTATCTGAACGAGGCCCTGCGCAAGGTTCCGATCGCGGTCGTCGATCAGGACCGCACCCAGACCAGCCGCGAGCTGGCGAGGCTGGTCGACGCGACGCCCGATGTCGCAGTGGCCAGGGTTCTCCCGGACGTTCCGACGGCCGAGCGCGAGGTCTATGACCGCTCGATTTTCGGGATCCTCCTCATTCCACAGCATTTCGAGCGGGACCTGCTGCATGGCCGATCGTCACCGATCGCACTCTACGCGGACGCCAGCTATTTCCTGATGTATCAGCGCATGAACGGCGCGGTGATGGCGGTGTCGCGTACGCTCGGAACCAATTTCGAGATCGTGCGCTTGGTCGGGCTCGGCGTCGATCCGCCGGTTGCGGCCGCGGTGACCGATCCAATGCCTTTCATTCCGGTTCCGCTGTTCAACCCGCAGGGCGGTTACGCCACCTATATCCTGCCTGCCGCCTTCGTGCTGATCCTGCAGCAGACGTTGCTGATCGGCGTTGGCTTGCTCGGCACCTTGCCGGGAGCGCAGGTGATCTTGGCTGGAGCTGCGCGAAGACGCGTCAGCGACCTCGCCTTTGAAACGATCGCGACCGTAGCAGGCAAGCTGCTCGCCTATCTTGCGATCCACGCGCTGATCGTTGCGACCTACCTGATTGGCCTGCCATATCTTTACGGGATTCCACGCCTCGGTTCGGTCGCGACCATTTTGGCCTTCGCGGTGCCGTTCACGCTCGCGGTCGGAGGTCTCGGCTTGGTGGTCGCTGCGACCTTCCGCAATCCGCTGGCGGTTCAGCTCGTCTTCGCAGCGATTGGGCTGCCGTTCTTCTTCCTTGCGGGCTTTGCCTGGCCCGCCGAAGTGATGCCCGCGCCGGTCAGGCTATTGTCGCAGCTATTGCCAAGCACGCTTGCGATCGATGGCCTGGTCGACGTCGCCCAGCTCGGCGCCAGCCTGTCCGACGTCCACCGCGAATTCCTGGGTCTTTGGCTGCTCGTAGCCGTCTATGCCTGCATCGCCGTGATCATCGAGTTTATCAGGCGGCGCCGTGCGCCGCTTCCCGTCCCCGGCTGAGGACATCGCAATGGACGCCTCGATCATTTCCGCGCTCGCTGCCCTGACCGGGACCGCCGTCGGCGGGATGACCAGTCTGATCGCGAACTTGCTGACCCAGCGGCTCCAGCTTCGCGCGCAATGGCTGTCGCATGAGCAGAGCCGCCGTCAGGACCTTTACCGGGAGTTCATCGAGCAAGCCTCGAAATGCTATATCGATGCGCTCCAGCACGATGAGGCCGACATACCGGGCCTGGTCGGTCTCTACGGCAAGCTTGGAAGGATGCGGGTGCTATCGAGTGAACGCGTCGTCCACTGCGGCGAGCACATCGCGAGGAAGATCCTCGACACTTACCTCGAGCCTGACCGGACTTTCGTCGAGCTTCGCGAGATGGCGAAGCATGGCGCGATCGACCTGTTGCACGAGTTCAGCGTGGCCTGCCGCATGGAGTTCGAGGAGCTGGATGCCCGGCGTTTCTGACGTTTCTGAGCTGGTTGATTTCAAGCCGCGAATGGCTTCATTCGGCCGCGACCAGCGAGCGGGCAAAGCAAAGGCCCGGTCGCAGTGTCTTGAAGTCAAGCATCAATAGCCGTCGCTAGGCAGCCGAGGGCTTATGCTCCTGAGGGCGTGGCACGGCGCCGCTGACGAGCAGTCCCTCGATCCGGCTGTCGTCATAGCCCAACTCCTTGAGAATATCGGCATTGTGCTCGCCGAGCTCCGGCGCGCGCCTGGCCGCGACCTTCGTCACGCCGTGGATCTGCAGCGGACTGCTGACGGTGAACGTCAGATTGCCGCCAGCGCCCTCGAGCGGAACGACGATGTCGTTCTCGTGCAGCTGCGGATCCTTGACGACCTCGTAAGGCGCCCGCACCACACCGAAAGTGATGTGGCTGTGATCGAAAACGTCGTGCCAATGCGACATCGGTTGCGAACGGAACACCTCGTCGAGGATTGCCGAAAGCTGTGCCGCATTTGCCACCAGCTTTGCGGCATCCGAGAAGCGGGCGTCGGACAAAAGATCGGGGCGGCCGACAGCGGTCGCGAAGGCAGGCCATTTGTCAGGCGTCAGCACGATCAGGAACCAGGCCTCGTCGGAGGCCTGATAGACATTGAAGATCGCGTTCGGTGGGCTCTTGCGATCGTGCAACGGATAGAACTGGGCATCACACAGTGCCGCCTGGACCGAGACACCGCAGGCCCAGACACCCGAGGCGAGCAGCGACGTCGTCACGTAGGAGCCTTGCCCCGTCCGCTCACGTCGGTACAGCGCAGTCACGATAGCCGAGTAGAGGCTCACGGCGGTGGTGTGATCGCCGCTGCCGGAGACCGGCAAGGTCGGCGGCGCGCCGGCATCGCGGGTGAGGGAGAGCAGGCCGCTTCGCGCCCAATAGGCGGTGATGTCAAATCCGGGCAGGTCGGCGTCCGGCCCTTTGTCACCATAGCCGGTAATGTCGGCATAGATCAGGCGGGGATTCCACGCCGTGACATCCTCATAGTTGAGCTTCAACCGTTTGCGCGCGGGGTGAGGGGTGTTGACGATCAGCACGTCAGCCCATTTGACCAGCCGCTCGAGAATCTCAGCCGCGTGCGGTGATTTCAGGTCCAGCGTCACGCTCCGCTTGTTGCGATTGTTCAGATGCCAGGGATAGTTGTCCTTGGCACGCGGCTGCGGCGGGATCTTGTAGCCGATGCGCCAGGTATCGCCGCCTGGCGGCTCGACCTTGATGACGTCAGCGCCGAAGTCGGAGAGGATGACGGCGGCTCCCGGGCCGGCGATGAAACTCGCCAGATCCACAACCTTCAGTCCCGAGAAAATGTTGTCAGTGGACATTTGCTGTCTCCTCAGCGTTGCAGTTCGTGCGCGATCGAATGACGGGTGTCATCGGCGGCCGGGCGGTCCAGCACGCGGGAAATCCATCCGGTTAGCCGCGTCTGGACTTCGCGGCGATTGGTTTCGTTGAGCATCTCGTGGCGTCCGCCCGGATAGGCATCGAAGGCGATGTCGTGCAGGCCGGCGGCGCGGTAGCGCTCCACCAGGAGTCTGACGCCATCGAGGTGTTGGCCGACGGGATCTTCGCTGCCGGAAAACAGGTACACCGGTAGGTCGCAGCGTATCTTTGACAAGGCGACGGGATCGCAGAGCGTGGGAGCCGAACCAAGAAAGGACGCAAGCGAATCTGGCTGTAGGGCCGCAAAACACAGGGGGTCATCGATGAACGCGTCGACAACGAGCTCATCGCGGCTCAGCCAGTCGAACGGCGTGCGCGCCGGCTCAAATGCGGCGTTGAGCAGGTTCGCTCCGGGTGGCGCCGAACTCGCCAGTCGCGCCAGCCCGTCGAGCGCCCCTGACCCCGAAAGGATGAGACCATCGATTTTATGGCTGTGATCGATCGTATAGCGCTGCGCCGCGAAGGAGCCCATGCTGTGGCCAAACAGGAGCAGGGGCAGGTCGGGATGCTCGTTCCTGGCAACCTCGCTGAGGCGCACCATATCCGCCACCAGCAGCTCGAAGCCGCCTTCGCCAAAATCTCCTAACTGTGCGGCCGAGCGGGCGGTGAGTCCATGACCGCGGTGATCGTTGCCGTAGACTGTAAGGCCCATCGAAACCAGAACATCGATGGTGTCGACGTAGCGCCTCAGATGTTCGCCCATGCCGTGCGCGATCTGGATCACACCCCGGGTCGGCCCGCGGCTGTCCCAGCGCGCGCAGGCTACGCATAATCCGTCGGCACTGGTGAGCTGAAATTCGGCGCTTGGACTCGCGGATGTTTTGGAGACTGCCATGACACGCCTTTCAGCCACTCGCGCTTCAACGACCATGAAACTGCGGCACGCGCTTCTCGAGGAAAGCGGCAGTGCCTTCCTTCTTGTCCTCGGTCGCGGCGCAGATGCCGAAATAGGAGGCCTCCAGCGCAAATCCCTCCCTCTGGCTTGTCTCGAGGCCCTTGTGAGCTGCTTCCAGTGAGAATTTCACGGCGATCGGCGCGTTGGCGGCGATCTGCTTCAAGATCGCTTCGGCGCGCGCGATCACCTCAGTCGCCGGCACAACCTCGTTCACCAACCCGATGCGGTATGCTTCCTGCGCCGAAATCGTTTCCCCGGTCAGGATGAGCTGCAGAGCCCGGCCCTTGCCGACCAGCCGGGGCAAACGTTGCGTGCCGCCGCCGCCGGGTAACAGGCCGAGCTTGACTTCGGGTTGTCCGAACTTGGCATGCTCGGCCGCGATCCGGATGGTGCAGGCCATCGCTGTTTCGCAACCACCGCCAAGCGCGAAGCCATTGATCGCCGCGATCACGGGCTTGCCGAGATTTTCGATCAGGTTCAGCACATCCTGACCGAAGCGGCTGGATTCCTCCGCCTCATAGGCGTCGACATGGGCGAGTTCGCTGATATCGGCCCCGGCGATGAAGGCCTTGTCGCCGGCGCCTGTGAGGATCACGCCGTGCACGGATGCGTCAGCCTTTGCGTCCTCAAACGCTCTCTGCAGGTCGATCCAGGTCGGCATGTTCAGGGCATTGAGCACTTTTGGGCGATTGAGGGTCACGTAGGCGATGCCGTTCTTCTTGTCGTAGAGCACGTTCGCCAGCGCCAACGTATCTGCCATTACTGTCTCCTCGTCCGGAACGGGATGGGCGGAGGGCGTGACCTCTCGCCCGTTCTGCGGCGCGGTTAGATGAAGGCGCTGATGCCGGTGATCGCCTTGCCGACGATCAGATTCTGCATCTGGTAGGTTCCTTCGTAGGAGTAGAGCGCCTCGACGTCGGCAAAGAAGCGCGCCACGTTGTAGTCCGCGACGATGCCGTTGCCGCCCAAAAGTTCGCGCCCCCACGCGACGGTTTCGCGAGCTTTCGCCGTGCAGAAGGCTTTGGCCAGCGCCGCATGGTGGTCGCCGAGCTTGCCTTCGTCGTCGAGCTGGGCCAGCCGGAGCATCATGCATTGGCAAGCGGTAAGGTTGCCGAGCATCTTGGCCAGCAGATCCTGCACCAGCTGGAACGAGGCGATGGGCTTGCCGAACTGGAGACGGCTCTGGGTGTAGGCGAGGGTGTTCTCAAATGCGCCCATCTGCGCACCGGTCGATGCCCACCCGACCATGTAGCGGGTCATGCGCAATACGCGGGCGGTGTCGCGGAAGGAGTTGCCGCCCTGCAGCCGGCTAGCTTCTGGCACGCGCACGTCCGTCAGCGTGATCTGGCCGTTCTGGACAACCTTGAGCGCGACCTTGTGTTCGATCTTCTCGACGCTGAAGCCGGGCGAGCTCTTGTTCTCCACGATAAAGCCCTTCACCTGGTTATCGCCGAGGTCGCGGGCCCAGATGATGGAGAGATCGCACCATGGCGCGTTGCCGATCCAGCGCTTCTGGCCGTTCAGGACCCAGGAATCGCCGTCGCGCTTCGCGGTCGTGGTCAGGCCGCCGCTCGCACCGGAGCCGATCAAGGGCTCGGTCAGGCCGAAGCAGCCGATCTTCTCGAAACGAGCCATCTGCGGCAGCCATTTCTGCTTCTGCTCTTCGGAACCGTCGAGATAGATCGAGCCCATCGCAAGGCCACTGTGGACACCGAAGAAGGTACAGATCGACGGATCGACCCGTGCCAACTCCATTGCCACGAAGCCGAACTGCTTCTGGCTGCCGCCGGCGCATCCATAGCCTTCGTAGCCAAGCCCGCCGATGCCGAGCTCCTTGAATGACGGCAACAGTTCGAACGGGAAGGCGTCGTCGGACCAATATTTGTTGATGATCGGCTTGACCTTCGTATCCATGTAGGCCCGCACCTTCTTGACAAGCGCCAACTCGTCGGCGTTCAGGAGCTCGACAAGTTGGTAGAAATCGCCGTCCGGCACTGGCAGTGCCTTCGCGTCCGGTTTGCGGGCTGCAGTGGCTGTGGCCATGTTGAATCTCCTTGGCGGGACGGTTTGAAGCGCGAAAGCCTGAGCGAAGCGTCGAGCGCGCTGATTGGTCTCGCCGCCGAATTTGCCGGGAGCGCCGTCCGCGTTCTTGAAGCCGCTTGCCGTTCCAGGGACGTTTTTGCTTCGTTGTAGCGGGAGCGGCGAAGTGCGAATTCGTCGCCGCGCCGTCGTGAATTCGCCTCCAAGGACTGAGGTTTTGGAGGCGCGTGCGGTCCGATCGAACGTTTGGCGATTAGGCGACCTTTGCCTGATTTGCCTTGCTGGCCTTGTTGCGCATTTCGATAAGCCCGAGCAGGATTTCGTCGCGCTCCGCAGCCAGCTCGTCGATAGAGCGTGAACCGACTTCGGCGTGAACGCCGTCGATCAGCTTTTGCTGAACCTCAGGGGTAAGCTCCGGCGAGCCCAGCACCTTCCACCAGGCCGTCATCGGACCGGTGAACTGTTTGAAGAAATGCTCGATGCCACCCTGGCCGCCGCCGAGATGATTGAGAAGCACTTGGCCCATAATGCCCCAACGCAGGCCTGGCCCCCAGCTCAACGCGGTGTCGACGTCGGCGACGCTGACGACCCCGTCAGCAACAAGGTGATAGACCTCCCGCGCCAGCGCGGCTTGCAGTCGGTTCGCGACGTGGCCGGGCACTTCTTTGTTGAGACGGATCGTCCGCTTGCCGATGGACGTATAGAACTCCGCGGCGCGGCGTATGGTGTCCTCTGAAGTCCTGACGCCGCCAACGATCTCAACGAGCGGGACTAGATGAGGCGGATTGAAGGGATGCCCGATCACGCAGCGCTCTGGATGCAACTCGCAGGCCGACTGGATCTCGCTCATGGTCAGCCCCGACGAGCTCGAGGCGATGATCGCATCGGCGGGCAGGAGCTCGTCGAGCTGCTTATACAGCGTTCGTTTGAAATCGATTTTTTCCGGGCCGTTCTCCTGAACGAGATCAGCGTCCCTCACCGCGTTCGCGAGTGCTGCGGTGAAAGTCAGCCTGCTCTCCGTTGCGCCGGGCGCAAGGCCTAATCGCTGCAGCGCCGGCCAGGCCGTTGCAACAAAGCGCCTGAGAGCCGCTTCCGCGTCCGGGGCAACGTCGGTCGCCACAACCTCGAGGCCGTTCGCAAGGAAGAGGGCGGTCCAGCTCGCGCCAATGACGCCCGTTCCTATGATGGCCACCCGGCGAATGGGCTTGTGCTCCGGCATATCAATTCTCCTGGGGGATTTCGGCATAGGCGATGCCGGTGAGATTGCCCTGGGCGTAGAGGAAATTTCGCTCGGCCGAGCCGTCGAGCCGAGACGAGTAGAGCGATCCGGCAAAATCGGTCACGAAGATCCGATCGTGCGGGACGTCCAGCGCAATGCCGATCGCTTCCATCAGATGATTCAACACGATCTCGGGCTCGGCGGGCTTGTGGTCGATCGAGGCCCGACTGACGGTGTTGCCACGCGGCGCGTCGCCACGATCGGTCCAGTACAGGAGGCGGCTCTTCAGATCGAGCTCGAGGTCGATCGGCTCCGGCAGGCCATCGAAGAACACCTTGACGTCGGAACGCTTCTCGGCCGTCTCGCCTTTCGGAATTTCCACGTTGGCGCAGAAGATGCGGCCCTGGCCGCCATTGTCTGGGCCCTTCTGCGTCCAGTAGATATTGTTGTGCCTGGGGTCGATGGTGAGCCCGACGCACCACCGGGTCTGGTCACGCCGGTCCGCGTCGCCGTGGCCCGCTTCGATCAGCGTCTCCAATTGCGAGCCGTCGAGATTGGCCCGCATGACGCGCATGCCCTCGCGATCGCACCAGTATAGTTTGCCGGCTTGCTTGTCGAGAATGATCTGCTTGGGGGTATGAGTGTCGCCTTCGGCGACGATGGTCTTGCGGTTCCTGCCATCGAGATCAGCGCGCTCGATCGAGCCGTCGTTCAGGCTTGGAACGCCCATGTTGGTCCAGTAGATGTGGCCCGCTTCGACATCTACGACAATGCCGTCCGGAAACCGGCAGCCAGTCACAATGGTCTTCTTGTTCGAACCATCTACGTTCATCGAATGAATGCAGCCGGCATTCAATTCGAGCACAAACAACCGAGGGGTGGCGGCCTGCGCGCCGGGGTGTGGCACTGGTTTCGAGACGGCGTCGGGCATGTGTCACCTCTGCAGCTAATGCGTCCGACAACCGATCGGGTTCGACCGGTTGTCGGCGGCTACAATGGCTCAAGTGCCGCTCGCCTTATTGGATGGGATTGCCACCTCTGGAATGGTTTTGCTTTTTCTCTGGACCACAGCCTTGCGTACTGAATGCTCGCGGCTTACCGAAACCCTATTGCAGGGTTCCATTCGCCGCCGGCAACGTGAAGGAGAATCGGGCGCCACCGTGGATGCTGCCATTGTCGGCTTCGATTCGCCCGCCATGGGCCTCAATGATCGAGCGGCAGATGGACAATCCCATTCCCATGCCTCCCTCCTTGGTCGTGAAGAAGCTCTCGAACAAGCGGGGCTGGTGATCCGGTTCGATTCCGGGACCGCTGTCCTCGACGCTGCAGCACAGCGACGCGCCGTCAAGCGAGGCGGTCCGCACGGTGATCCTGCGCTCTGCTGCGCCGACCTGCGCCATGGCCTGCATGGCGTTGACGGCAAGATTGACAATGACCTGATGCAGCAAGGTCCGATCCGCCAGCACATGCGGCGCCGCGGGCAAGAAGCTGTGTGACACGGTAACGCCGCGCCACTCGACTTCATGCCGAAGGAACTGCAGCGCTTCCAGGATAATGGCGTGCGGGGATACGAGCACGCGCGCGGGCGCGCGGCGCGCGGCCATCTCGCGCACGCGGGCGATAATGTCGGCCGCCCGCCGGGCATCCGAAAGACTGCGTTGGATCAACGTACGGACCTCGTCCAAATCCGGCTGGGGGCGGTTGAGCCATCTGAGACCCGCCGAGCAATTGGTCGCTATCGCTCCGAGCGGCTGGTTGAGCTCATGGGCGATCGAGGCGGTCAATTCGCCAAGCGTCGAGACCCGGGCGGCATGCGCGAACTCGATCTGCAATCGCTCAAGTGTCTCCTGCGCTTTGACGAGCTCGGTCAAATCGACCAGTCCCGAAATTGAGAAGCCGAAACCGGTGCGCACTGCAGTGAAAAGCACGTCGATTAGCCGGCCGTCCAGCGTGACGAACTGCATTTTTTCCTCGAAGAATGATTCATTTCGAAATCGGCTCTCGAGAAGGCGCCGCAAGTATTTGGGCTGCCAAAATGGGGTTATTGGTCCCAACAAGTCCTGTGCGTCGTTGGCGCCCAGCAAACGTACGCATGCGTCGTTAACTTCCTCGGTTTTGAATGCGTGCATCGCTTTCATTATCCATTCGGGATGTGCGTCCAGGTACGCCGGGAAGTCAGTGACGCCGGCGGCCCTGAGTTCATCAAGCATCTCGCACGCGGCCCCGGCATCAACCCTCCATAATGAGATCGGCATGAATTTGAAAAGAAGGCGATAGCGTTGCTCGCTTTGCTCCAAGGCCGAATAGGCGACCTTGTGCGAAGTTACGTCCATGACGGCGCCGACCAGCTTCGGATGTCCGCGTTCCTCCAGTGAGGGGCGGGCGACGACATGCAGCGTCTTCACTGAGCCATTCGGCATCAGCAGCCGATGTTCGAAATCGAGCGGCTCCTCGTGGGTGGCCGCTCGCTCAAGCTGCGTGCGGACCAGTATACGGTCGTCGGGATGGACGCGCTGGAAGACGAGCTCGAGGGTCGGTTTTGCTTCGCTATCAAATCCGAATATCCTGAAACTCTCCGCCGACCAGGTCAGTTCGCCGGTCGTGACGTTCCAGCCGAAACTGCCGGTGTGGCTCAATCGCTGCGCTTCCGATAGATAGGCCGCCTGACTTTTCAAGAGCGCTTCCTCGGCGCGCTTGCGGGCTGTGATATCGGTATTGCTTTGGAGCGTGCCGATCAAGTTTCCCCGTGTGTCACGCCGCACTGTCCATTTGCTGGAAACCACGACCTCGGCGCCGTCGCGCGTCAACTGCACCAATTCGCCCTCCCAACGGCCGTCGCGGTTGGCGGTCTCGACGATCTCCTGCAAGGGGGCAGGATAGACGGTCTTCAAGAGCAAGTGCACGGTCTTGCCGAGCGCTTCCTCCCGGGTCCAGCCGAACAGCCGTTCGGCGCCGCGGTTCCAGTAAGTGATGACGCGATTGACATCGACGACCAGGATGGCGTCCGGTGTCAGGTCGAGGAGATGCGCCTGCGCGTGCTGTGCCTCGCCGAAGCGGCGTGCTCTCCTGACGAGCGTGGTGATCGCAAACGACGTCACCACGAATGCGACAAGGGCCACCGCGTCCTGCGTACTCGTGATCTCGAAGGAATAGAGGGGTACCATGAAGAAGTAGTTTAGGCAGCCGACCGCAATCAGCGAGAAGAGCGCGGAAGTGACGAAACTGTCCATCAGCGAAAGTACGATGATGATGAGCAAATAGGCGAGTATTGCGGTTCCCGGGCGGTCGAAAATCTGGAGCCGCACCATTCCCCAGGTTGCCGCGGTCATCAGCACGATGCCGACCGTCCAGAGCCTCGCAAGGTAGCGAATATGCTCGTTGAACGTAGGTCTTGTTCTCGGGAGGATGACGTCAGGATTTGGCTTCGTGTTGAGGAGAGCCGCTATGAATTCCGAGAGGAAGCTTGTTGGCACAGGCCTATGCTCGGCGCTCGTCGGCTCGTACTCGACCGCTGTGTCTGACTGCCTTAGATGCTGCATGGCTGTTGCTCATCAATGTTCGACGGAATCCCGGAGACTACCGGCGATGCACGCTGGTCAGCTCCGTCGACGTCCTATCCCTGCCTCCATGCCTCGGGATGCACACCGGTTACGCCCTTGAATACGCGCACCAGGTGAGCTTCGCTGGCGAACCCGCACGCGAGAGCCAGTTGATCCAGATCGGCTTGCCGATTTCTCCGCAGCAGGAACTTGGCGTGCTCGACCTGATGCTGGAGCAGCCAGCGGTATGGGCTGACCCCGGTGGTTTGACGGAAGGCTCGCAGAAAAGCGCCGGTGGGAAGTCCGCACTCGCTGGCAAGGTCGGACACAAAGATCTCGCCGTCCAATCGGGAGCTTAGAACCTCCTTGGCGCGCCGCTCTTGCCATGGCGCCAGACCCGCGAGCGTGCAAGGAATTACACAGCTGCCGACGCCATAGGTCTTCAGCGTATGCGCCGTCGCCGCAATCGCCAGATGGTCGATGAAAACTTGGTTGGCTTCCTTGGGGCGCTGGAATGCCGGCAGCAGGGCTGTCCCCAGTCCGCTGAGCACGGCATCCTCCACGCCAACGCCGGGCTCATTGGCGAATTCGTCTACCCGACCACAGCCTTCCATATCGGCGATGACATCGAGAGCGGCCCGCGGGACGTAGAAATGCAGTGAATGAAAGGTGCTGATGCCGTTGGCGATCGGATTGGAGCGCAAGTCGTAGATGCTGACGCTTCCCGCTCGCAAATAGCTGGTCGGCACCTGCCGGTTGTCGATGAAGAGATCGTGTTGTGGGCAGTCCTGAAGCTGCACCGTGATCAGAAAGGCGTCCTCATAGGGGATCGGCGCTGTGAGGCCGTGGTTGGCGATATCACACTTGATCTCGGTGACGGCGATCTTCGACTTTTGGAGGGAGCGCGTCACGAATGCGGGCGCTCGCTTGAGCTGGAAGGCATCTGCGAGCCGCTGGCCATAGGCGCCGCCTTGGTCCGTCATGTGAGACCTTTCTGCAAGCGATGCCGCTATTTGCACCGCCCTGCAGAAAAACGATTGTCAGATTCGTGCAGGCTTTGACCGTTTCGACCATGAGAAATCTAAGACGTTAGTCTAGATTTCGGCGCCACACGCCGGGGCTGACACCGGTCAAGCGGGAGAAGACCCGGGTAAAGTGGCTTTGATCAGCGAAACCGCAGGCAAGGGCGACTTCCGACAGTGACAGCCGTCTCTCGCGCAGCAGGACCTTGGCCTCGTCCACGCGTTTCTGCTGAAGCCATTGGTGGGGTGATAGACCGGTCGATTGCCGAAATGCGCGGGCAAAATGACTTGCCGATATGCCGCAATCATTTGCCAAATCCGCCAACGAGATGTCGCCCTGAAGACTAGCGGCGAGCGTCTCTTCGGCCCGTTTCAACTGCCAGGGTGCCAATCCGCCGCGCGTTGGCCGGATTTGCGAAACCATGCCGCCATACATCTTGGCCACGTGAATGCCGACCGCGAGCGTGACGTGATCCACAAAGATACGGCTGGCTTGATCAGGATGCTCGAAAGCCGGAACGAGCGAGGAAGTCAGCGCGCGTATGATGGGATCATCGACCCCGACGCCGGGCTGATAGTGAAGTTCGTGAATGCGCCGCGCCTCTGCGTTATCGGCAATGATGTTGAGTGCACTACGTGGAAAATAGAAATGAACGCAGTGGCAGGCCTTGTTGATGGTGAATTGCGGACTGCGCTTGAGATCGTACAGCGTGGTCTGGCCGGCTCTGAGAGAGGTGAGGGGAGTGGTGCGCTCGTCTTCAAAATATTCGTGAATGGGATAGTCGACAAAATGATAGCCGATCAAATAGGCATCTTCACGAACAAGCGGTGCAGATATGCCATGTTCAGGGTTGTCCGAGCGCAGCTCTGTAACCGCGATACTGGTATTGCGCAGTGAACGCGAAACGAATGCGGTAGCCTTGGCCCGCAAGCGCTCACCAAATCTGTCCCCGTAACCGCTGCTCTTTTGCATCCCAAGTCTCAGCTGCTTGAGTTGCTTTGCCGGCTAGAAGGTTAAGCTTGCGCGGCAAGGCGCTCTGTTTGAAATAGGCGTACGGATTCTTGTAGGGCGCACGATACTGCCTGCGACGGCGAACGACAACGATCTTTGTCGTTCTAATAGACATTAGTCGCGGTTTCGACGCCAGGCACCAGGACCAATTCCGACAAGACGTGTAAAGACGCGCGTGAAGTGACTCTGATCGGCGAATCCGCAGGCGAGCGCGATCTCTGAGAGCGACATTTTGCGCTCGGACAGCAAACTTTTTGCCTGGTTGACGCGGCGCTGCAGGAGCCACCGATGTGGCGAGAGGCCGGTGGATTGCCGAAACGCCCGGGAAAAATGACTTGCCGACAAGCCGCAATCGTTTGCCAGGTCGGCCAGAGAGACGTCGCCCTCCAAGTTAGCCCCCAGCGTGTCCTCGGCGCGCTTCATCTGCCAAGGCGCCAATCCGCCGCGCGAGGTCGTGGCGACTGAACGCACATCCCCATATGTCTTGGCGACATGAATGCCAACCGCCAATGTGACATGCTCGACAAAAAGGCGGCTTGCTTGTTCGGGATGCTCGAAAGCCGGCACCAGAGAGCCGACCAATGCCCGCAGAATGGGATCGTCGACACCGGCACCGGGTTGATACCGCAATTCCTCGACCTTCTGCGCGTCCTCACCTTCCGCGATCAGGTTCAACGCGACACGCGGAAAATAGAAATGAATGCTGTGGAATGGATTATTGATATAGAACTGCGGGTTGCGCTTCACATCGTACAGTACCGTCTCACCGGTCCTGAGCGATGTTACTCCCGCAATTCGGCCGTCCTCGAAATACTCATGGACTGGATAGTCCCGCAGTATAACCGCCACCAAGAACGCATCTTCGCGCGTAAGGGGCGCGGACAGGCCATGTGGCGGATTGTCGGCGCGGACCTCGGTTGCGGCGATATTGGTGTTGCGCAACGAGCGAACAAACGAGGTGGCTTGCGCCCTCAGGCGTTCTCCGAAAGATTGGCCGTAAGCGCTGCTCTCTTCCATGCTCGACCAACCGAGTTGTCGTCAGGCGTTCAGAGCCGCTGATTTACGGACCATGAGCGAAGCCCCGTGAGCCAAGCTCCGTCCCGGCGGACGCGCGACGGCATCCACCATTTAGGCAGTTTTATACCATTGGTGTCTTTACCGATCTTGCTGATTTTCGCTGCCCTTGGTTACTGGGTCTTTCGGCGATATTTGCCCGGCGCCAGGCCGAAGGCGCGGGTGAAAGCGCGGGTAAAGCTCGACTGTGAGGAAAAGCTGCAGATCAGGGAGATTTCCGCAATCGTTGCGGCTCCGTCGGCCAGCAATTCCTTTGCCTTCTCGAGGCGGCATTCGCGCAGGAAGCGATGCGGGGATTCTCCTGTGGCTTTGCGAAAAGCCCTGGAGAAGTGAAACGGGCTCAGGCTCGCAACCTCCGCCAAGTCCTTGAGACGGATAGTGTTATGCAGGTTGGCCGCGATGAATTGCATGACGCGCCGCAAACGGCGGTCGTCGAGCGCTCGCGACGCAGACGATCTATCGCGGCGCGCAGGCATGGCTATTCCGTTCGGCGTTGCGAATCGCGTTGTTCAAAGGTTGCTGCGCGGTCGCGTGGTGGCGGACCATTTTCCATTATCTCCCGTCGGCTGCCCCCGCTTTGCGGGGCACCGGGGCGGGAGGTAGCGACCAGGGTGCAGCGCAAACATCACGGAGAACCGTGAATTGTGCAGTCACGGACGCAAGCGTCTGTATTGACAGCGGAAATCTGCCATCGCAGCATCAAGGCTCCTCTGCATCAAGCTGGGAGCGCCGGATGTCGTTACCCCAGGCAAGTCACACGACAGGCCTGCGAGGCGCTCGCTTTTCGCCCCCGCGAGCGCCGGCCACGATGGTCGAGCGGGCGCACCTGCTGGGCCTGATTGGCGAAAGCGTCGCGCAGCTGACGCTGATCTGCGCCCCGACCGGTTTTGGAAAAAGCACGCTGATGCAGCAATTGCGGCGGCGCTTCCAGGCGCGTGGCATCGCTACGGTCTGGCTGCAGGTGGAGCGGGCTGACAATCAGCTCGGTCGCTTCCTGCAATCGTTGAAGGGGGCAATTCAGACGGCGTTCGGGGAGCCTGTCGCCAGCCCGTCCATGGAAACGCCCGCGACAAATGCGAATCCGGTACAGGGCAGGGCAGCTGACCTGATCGAACGACTATCGCTCTCCGACGCTCCAATCGCCCTGTTTTTTGACGATCTCGAACTAATCGTTGATGAGAGCGTCTGGGCCTTCTTGCAGCGTCTGCTGGCTGATCTTGACATGCATCATCGCGTCGTTCTCGCCAGCCGCACGAAGCCGCCTTTGGCGCTCGGCCGGCTGCGCGCGTATGGCCAGCTTCTTGAACTTGACCAGGCGGAATTGCGTTTTACACCGGAGGAGACCCAGACGTTTCTTGAACGTCAAAACATCGGCGTTGCAGCAATCCGGGCGCTGCAACAGCACACGGAAGGGTGGCCCGCCGCGCTGCAGCTCGCGGCAATTGCTGTGAACGGCAGATACGGATCCGATGCGCTGCGGGCTATTTCGGGCGCGAGCGCAAGTGTCGCCGAGTATCTGGCGCAGGAAGTGCTCGACAGTCGACCGGGCCCGCAACGCGATTTCCTGCTGCGTTCCGCCGTTCTTGGCCAATTTTGTGCTGAGTTGTGTGACGCTGCGCTGGAGCGAGGCGATAGCAATGAGATGATCGCGCAGATCGTGCGCGACAATCTTCTCCTCGTTCCGATCGACGCGGAGGAGCGCTGGTATCGCTATCATCCGTTATTTGCGGATTTCCTGCGTGTTCGCATGGCGCAGGAGAGACAGGGCGAGTTGCAGCCGTTGCATCGGCGCGCGGCCTGCTGGACCTCCGCCCATGGTTTCATGAACGAAGCCATTACACATGCGCTGTCGGCAAAGGATCACATGTTCGCCGCCGATCTGCTCGCAGCATCGGCCATGGACAATCTTCATTCCGGCCGGGTGGCGGACACCGCACACGCCATTGCACTGCTGCCCGACGCCGAAGTCTACCGCCGGCCGGCGCTGCTGCGGGCCGCGGCCTTCGCGGCGATCTTTGCCCATCGCTATGATGCTGCCAGACGATACATGGACGTCATTGAACGGGCTGATGAGGTTGGAACGGATGGCGATGATGAGATCGTTGCCATGCGCCTCATGATGCTCGGCTGGACCGACGGCATTCCCGACTTGCTTCGAGCCGTTGATGAATTGCGCAACAGATCGTCGCATTTCGGCCGGTTCACGGCGGGGCTCGCCAGCAATGCGAGCGCTTTCTGCCATCTTGCGCTCGGGCGCTACGATGAGGCGCAGCGCGCGCTCGCGCAGGCGCGCGAGGCCTGCGAACCGATCGATGCGCTGTATGTCTTGAGTTATAGCGCGTGCTTCGCCGCGGCCATCGAACTTAATCTCGGGCAGGTCGCGGCCGCGCGCGCAACACTTGAACGTGCGTTCAACCGGGCCATCGCGGGCGGCGAACGCTATGGCGGCGCCGGCGCCGTCGTCGCGACCTACCTTGCGGAGTGTCTCTATGAAGCCAATGCGCTCGACGCCTGTCAGGCGCTTGTCGATGACTACATGCCGATCGTGATCGAGACCGGCATGCCGGATCACTTGATCGTGCTGCATCGTATTGCGGCGCGACTGCACTTCTTACGCGGACACGGCGATGACGGCCAGTCGCTGCTGGTGCAGCTCGGTGAGATCGGTGCTCGCCGCGGCCTTCGCCGCCTGACTGCCGCTGCATGGCTCGAGCGCTCCTACGCATCGTTGCGGAGCAACAATAATGAAGGTGCGCGCCGCGCGCTCGCCGCCGGCAGCGACGCGGCTCTCTGGGACAGCCTTGGCGCGTTCAATCCGCACGCCGGCGAAATCGACGACGTCATGATTGCCGGACTGCGCCTTCGGCAGGCGACAGGCGATAGCAATGAGACGGTTCCGGAAATCCGCGCCGAGCGGCAGCGCGCCGAGGCAGCCGGACGTCGACGCCGGGCGTTGCGGCTGTTGTTTCTTGAGGCGCAAGCGCTCGAATCAGGCGGCCGACGACGTGAGGCCAGCGCGGCGTTCGATGAGGCGGTGATGCGCGCTGCGGACGGCGGGATGGTGCGGGTACTCGCCGACGAGAGCTGGGCGACTGAGCCGCTTGTGGTTCGTTCTGCCGTCATGAGGGAGCCGCGCACGGTCGGTTTGTTGCGCGAGCTCAAGGAGCCAATTGCCGCGATGACGACGACGGCGCTTCGAGATCGCAGGGCTGAGGTAACGGGAAACGCGGTTCGGCTTACCACCCGCGAGGTACAGATTTTGCGATTGATCTGGAAAGGAAGCTCGAACAAGGCGATCGCCCGAGACCTGTTCTTGACCGAAAACACAATCGAAACGCACCTGCGGCGCATCTACGAGAAGCTCGGAACGCGCAAGCGTACGCAGGCTGCGGCCATTGCGCGTGAAGCCGGTGCGATTTAGTGCAGAAGAAAAGTCATCATGCTCTAATGCGCGTTAGGCCAACCTTCCAGCGCCTGTGCGAGGCAACCGACCAGAGTTTCTGCTTCAAAAGGCTTGCGGAGGAAAGAGGCGGCCCCGCTCGACATCGCCCTTTCTTCGAGATCCGGCTCGGCGCGCGCGGTGATCATAATGACGGGCACGGCGCCATGATGTAAGCTGAGCTGCCGTTTGAGTTCGAAGCCATTCATCCCGGGCATCTGGATGTCGGTGATTGCGCAGGAAAACCGCTCGAGCTCGTGGGACGCGAGGAACTCTTCGGCGGAGGCGAACGCACGAACATCGTGGCCAAGCGATCGGATGAGGCTCGCGAGTGCGTCGCGCATGGACGGATCATCGTCCACGATCGAAATGAGATGTCCGTTCGCCATGCTGCAGCCCCTATCGAGCCGACCTCAAGCCAATCTCCACCCGGCATTGCGCGCTGTTGCTTGATCGTTCTCCGGAGCTTCCCTCAATCTGATCGGCTCTTCAGTGCGTCCGCCATTCGAACAAGGTCGGCCAGCGAACGGGCGCCCATCTTTCGCATTGCGGCGCCGCGATGGATCTTGACCGTCACTTCGCTCAGACGGAGATCTGCGGCGATTTGCTTGTTCATCTTGCCGGCGGTGACCAATGCCATGACTTCGCGCTCCCGTGGCGAAAGCATCGCATAGCGATCGACGACGGCAACCGCTTGGCTTTCGCTCGCGCGCTGCAACCGATTGCGATTGATGGCGGCGGTTACCGCGTCGATCATGTCCTGGTCACGGAACGGTTTTGGAAGGAAATCGACCGCGCCCGCCTTCATGGCGCGGACGGTCATTGGAATGTCGCCATGGCCGGTCATCAGTACCACCGGCAAGCGTATCCCGAGCGTCGTAAGCTCTTCCTGGAAATCCAGTCCGCTCGCCCCCGGCAGGCGGATATCGAGCACAATGCAGCCGGGTTGTTCCGGTCGCTCCGCGCTCAGAAATTCCTGGGTTGAACCATAGGTCCGTGCAGTCAACCCGACCGTGCGAAGCAGGCTGGCAAGTCCAGCGCGCAGCGAGTCGTCGTCATCGACGATGTGAACGAGAGGGGGCTCGTCTGACACCTGGGGCATCTCAAATCCACCCGGCAGGAGGATCACACTCAATACCATGATGCCGGCCATCGGCATCATCACACGAAAGTATGATCGATGGCCAGAAAAGCGTGCGGCGTCATCGAATCTCCGGCCGCCCGTCCACAATGAGGGGGCGACCAGCGAGGGCATCGCCCGATCGCTCCGCAAGCATTTTGTATGAAACATGCAAGTCTTGTTCGAATTGATCATTCGATTGGCGCCACCGCCCCGATCGTTTGCAAGAACGAGGGTGGCAGGATCACCCGTACTCACACCAAGGTGTGAGACAATCAGACCCATGCACGATTGGCGCCGGGTGGCGAGTTAATCATCCTCGCCCACACGCTCAACAATGGGCCGACCTTCGCAGAACGGCTGGTCTCTCGTATTCGCTACAGAAGTGGCAAGAAAAGATCTAACAGGGGAACGCGAGATGTTCAAAGCGCTGGATGAACGAAGAAACGAGTCTTCAGTGTGGAGGTTGCAAGCGCCGGCTACAGATGGATGTCCGGAGGTCTCGTCGTTGCGACTTTTCACGGTTGGCTCGGCTGACATGGCAATCGCCCTTCCTTCCGGTCCCCATGTCCGGGGCGGCCTGCCCCCAAGGGTGTTGCGGAGGGTGCGCGAATACATTGATGCGCACATCGAGCAGCGGATCAGCGTCGAAGCGCTGGCCAAACTCGCAAATCTTTCAGTTTGCTATTTCGTCCGCGCCTTTAAGCAGTCCGTGGGCCTTACTCCACACGACTATCTGGTTCGCCGCCGAGTGGAGCGGACGATGGAGCTCTTGTCGGAGACGGATCTGTCACTCTCTGAGATCGCGCTGGCGGCCGGCTTTTCCGACCAAAGCCATTGTGCGCGGCGCTTTCGCCAGCACGTCGGCATGTCACCGCGCGACTATCGCTGGTCGATACCGTGAGGCCTTGCCGTCGTTAGAGCGTGATGACTTCGGATCGTTATCCCGCTTGACCCTCCATTTGAGCATGATCCCGGCTTCCAGAGTGTCGAGATACTCCCGGACGGATCGATACCGCCATAGCGACCAAGATGACGAAGGATGCCTACAAGCAAGGAGAAAAGGACGAGGATCTTTTCGTTCTCGTTGCTGGTGACAGGGATTATGTGCCGACGCTGCTTGAACTCGCTGAGGATGGATTTAAGGTCGAAGTCGTGTTCTGGGGGCATTGTGCGCGAGAGCTTCGAGACGCGGCGTCAAATTTCATCAACCTCGACCCGCATCTCGAAAACCTTCGCTGTTAGTGCGTGCGGATGATTATTGCTTAACGTGATCAAGGTATAGGTCGGCGACCCGCATACGATTACCAACCGGCAAGCCGACTGCGAAATCTAGCCGGTCGCTGGTGATGGGTCCACTCCCTAAGGGTGAAGTGAACCGTTTGGACCTTGCGAGCTATCTTGGTTCGCTGAGTGGGGCGGCGTTCTTTCTTCGCTGCGACGCTCGCGACGCGATCGTTAGGATTAATGGCGACGCTGTAGTAACACCATCTCATCACAGATCTTCCCGTAGACCTTTGAAGACGGGGGTCACACCTTCGCCGCCGATTTGGCGCGGTATCGATCGGGGGCAAGCAGCTTCGCCTCAACACAGTTGCCCTCGTGCGCAATCCGCTTCGACTATGGTCTTGCCCGTCAGCGATATAGACAACTGTGAGGTGTTGCCGCTAGACGGTGGGAGTGCGGCAGAGCTCGCCGGCTACCAGGACGCTGCGCACTCCCAAGGAGCGGCCGCGGTGAGCGAGGCCGAGATCGACAAGGCCGAGCTCGCAGGGCAGGCGAGTGGCGTTTCGCCTGATTGAGCAGCGGAGCCGGCAAGGGATGTGTCGATCCTTCGTGGTTCGACGCTACGGGGCCCACGCAGCAATCCAGAGCATTAACCCAGACAGCGGGGACTTTGGTAGTGCGTGCCGTTCAGACGGTTCTTCTTGTGGTGCGGGAGCAGCCCGGCGACGCTATTAATGACGGGCGCACTGCATGCTGCATTCACCCGGCGGGGCGCTGGAGCTTCCGGCTGCAGGAGCCAAGTTCAAGATTTTTGGCGCTTGCTCAGAAAAGCACCTCTGTGCAAGACAATTGTTCCCGAAAGCGCAACAAAGGAACCGCACCGTGACAGCCTCTCTTGACGGCGAAATTCGTGGCGGACGCCATCACATGCAGGTCCGCGTCTATTTTGAAGATACCGATTCTGGCAAGATTGTTTATCATGCAAATTTTTTGCGGTTCATGGAACGCGGCAGAACGAATTACTTGCGCCTGCTCGGAACCAATCAGCAAGCGCTGCTCGAAGAAGCGTGGAACGATGCTCCCGGCTTTGCCTTCGTCGTCCGTTCGATGACAATCGATTTTCTAAAGCCTGCGGTTTTGGACGACGTGCTTGATGTCGTCACGCTCCCACAAGAAGTGAGAGGCGCGTCAATTGCCTTGCTGCAGGAATGCAGGCGCGGAGACGATCTCCTAGTCACGGCGCGTGTACGCGTGGCGTTTATCGCAGGCGGAAAAGCGCAGCGCATTCCCAAGGCGCTGCGGCTTGCTATGGAGGGGCATAGATAAATCTGCTCCTCGTTCACGCGTTGGCCGTCCATCGACCCAATTGCGACATCGTCAAACCAGTGTTTTCCGGCATCGTCTATCACGCCAATTATCTGCGCTTCATGGAGCGCGGCCGTACCAACCATTTGCGGCTGATGGGCGCCGAGCAGCATGCGCTGTTCGCGGAGACCGAGGTGGAGACGCCGGGCTTTGTGTTCGTCGTGCGCTCGATGGAGCTCGACTTCCTAAGGCCCGCGCGGATGGACGATGTGCTCGACGTCGTGACCTGGCCGGTCGCGGTGAAGGGCGCCTCGATCACGCTGGCGCAGGAAGTGCGGCGCGGCGAGGACGTGCTGGTCAAAGCGCAGGTGCGCGTCGCCTTCATTAGTGAGGGCAAGGCGCAGCCGATTTCGAAAGCGCTGCGGCTGTTGTTGAAGGCCGATGTGGCTTGATCGCAGCACCAACCTTGCAGCCCGGATGGAGCGAAGCGCAATCCGGGACTGCCGTATCCGCGTTTGCGACAACCCCGGATTACGCTTCGCTCCATCCGGGCTACGGGTGCGTGTTACGCCGCCGCCTTGTGGCGCGCGATCTCGGCCTTGTAGAGCTCGAACTCCTCCGCGATTGCTTTTGCCACGGAAGGCCGTGCGCGCAGGCGCTCATAGTAGGCCTTCAACGCCGGCCATTTTGCCAGTTCGACCGGCGGCGTCGCCATGGTCCAGTTGATGACGGTGACGAGATAGGCATCCGCCACGCTGAAATGGTCGAGCAGGTATTCGCGCCCCTTCAGATAGTTCTCGAGATAGTCGAGCCGCGAAAGGTTCTTCTCCACCACATAGGTCTTCGCGTCCTGCGGCGCCTTCGTGTCCAACAGCGTCACGAACAGGCCCTTGTGCAGTTCAGTGCCGATGAAGCAGAGCCACTGATGCAGCCGGCTGCGCTCCATGCCGGCGCCGCTGCCGAGATTCGCCTGCGGGAAGCGGTCCGCGACATATTGCAGGATCGCGGCGTTCTCGGTCAGCACTGCGCCGTCATCGGTGCGGAGCGTCGGCACCAGGCCAAGCGGATTGACCTCTGTGAAATCCGAGCCGTCCTTCAGCACCGCCTTGGTTTTCGGATCGACCTCGAGATAGTCGGCGCTTGCGCCCGCTTCATACAGCGCGATGCGGGTCGCCATCGAGCAGGCGAGCGGCGAGAAATAAAGCTCCATGGGTGCCTCCTTGGCGGGTCGGCCCGGCAGCCGGGCCTCGTGTTGATTTTTGTACTGTTCTGCATAGTATAGTTTCGGTCAAGGAATTTTCTGTGAAATGGTACAAAAAAAGAAGAAGCTGCCATCTGCTGCCAAACCATCGGCTGACAAAAAGGCTGATGCCGCGGAGCCGAAGCGGCGCGGCCGGCCGCGCGCCTATGAGCCCGATGTCGCGCTCGGCAAGGCGCTCGACCTGTTCCGCAAGCGCGGCTTTGCCGCAACCTCGCTCGACGACCTCAGTGCCGCGACCGGCATGAACCGGCCGAGCCTCTATGGAGCATTCGGCGACAAGCGCGAGCTCTACATCAAGAGCTATCGGCGCTACCGCGATGATGCGCGCGCTGCGATGGTCGACATCTTCCGGGAGGAGTTGCCGATCCGCGAAAGGCTGATGCGCATCTATGCGGTGGCGCTCGATATCTATCTTTCCGGCGATTCTCCGCGCGGCTGCTTCACGGTGGTGACGGCAGCCTCCGACGCGGTCGCCGATCCCGAGATCCGCGCTTTGGCGCTCGACGGCTTCGTCGAGCTCGACAAGGCTTTTGCCTCGTGCTTCCGCCGCGGTAAGGAAAAGGGCGAGCTATCGCCGGCGGCTGACGTTACCGCGCTCGCGCAACTCGCCTCCGCCACGCTCCACACCATCGCGCTGCGCGCGCGCGCTCGTGTCTCGCGCAAGGAATTGGAAGCCCTCGTCAACGGTGCCATCGACGTGATGTGCCGCTAAGCGTCGCATAGTCCATCGTCGTCCCAGAGTGTTTTCGAGCGAGGCATGCCCTCGGACCTGATCCGAGGGTGGACGCCGGTTCGCATAGCGATCAAGTTTACGTAGATCGCGTAGACTTATTGCGCAGAAAACGTGTTAGAATAGAAGGTGTGCGACGACCAATATTACGTCTGCAACCCTTTAAAACAGAAATGAAACAGCGCCGTCACCGCACCTCTCCATCGTTGGCGATGCGAGCAGGTGAAGATGACGAGCTACCCGGTCAGAACACTCCTGCTTGCGCTGATTACTCGGTCACGGTGCGAGATGATCGAACATCTCCCCCTCTGAAAAAGGAGCAAAAATGGCCCGAATTGTCTCAATCTGTTTCGGACTGATCGCCTATGCAATCTTCGTGGGCACAATTCTTTATATGATCGGCTTCGTCTTCGGCGCGGTCGTGCCGAAAGGCATCGACTCAGGGCCCGCCACGCCAACGCTCGAGGCGGTGATCATCAATCTTCTGCTCTTGTCGCTCTTCGCTCTCCAGCACAGCGTGATGGCCCGCAGGTCATTCAAGCAGTGGTGGACCCGGTTCATTCCAAATGCAATCGAGCGAAGCGTGTATGTCCTTCTCGCCAGTCTGGCCCTGATCTTGCTGGCTTGGCAATGGCGCCCGATTCCCGCGATAATCTGGAGCGTTGCGGATCCGACCGCCGCCATGGGGCTGCAAGGGCTGGCACTGTTCGGCTGGTTCATCGTGCTGTTCGCCAGCTTCCAGATAAACCACTTTGAGCTGTTCGGACTGAAACAGGTGTTCGCAAATCCAGCCGCCAGCGCTGTCGGCTCTCGTTTCAAGACTCCATTTTTGTACAGACTGGTACGCCATCCACTCTATCTAGGCTTCATCATCGCGTTCTGGTCGACGCCAACAATGACGGCTGGGCACTTTCTATTCGCAGCCGTCGCAACAGCCTACATCTTCATTGGCGCCAGCCTGGAGGAGCGCGATCTGATTGCGTTGTTTGGCGATCAGTATCGGCAGTACCGGGGGCGAGTCGCGATGCTGGTGCCCTGGCCTCGCTCCTTCAAAGCCGATCGCTATACAACCGAGCCTAACGCCAGCGACCGCTGAGGCCCCGGAGATATCCGCGACCAAAGCAGAACAAGACGTACCCGCGTCGCTCGATGTGAGAGCCGCCGCGGGTCGTCATTCTCCCTTCATGCTGCCTCCAGACTTGTCCGTAGCGCTCCCGTGAAAAAACTCTCTTCGAGATCGGATAGGAAAGCATCCACCAGTCGGCCACGATGGCGGAATGCTTTATGGCTTGCACCACTCTTGCTGGCCTCATTGACTCTGCTGACGGATCGTGCAGCCGCGGCGGAACAGGTGGATCCTACGCCGCGGATCGCCATCATTTCGGCATATACCCCCGAATGGCTCGCGCTCAAAAATGCAATGAGCGCGACCCGGACGGAGATCATAGCGGATGTGACTTACATCGTGGGTCAACTCGAGGGCAAAGATGTCGTTCTTTTCCTCAGCGGCGTGTCAATGGTCAACGCTGCCATGACCACGCAGGGCGCAATTGATCATTTCAAGATCAGGCGCATCGTCTTCTCCGGAATTGCCGGCGGCATCAACCCCAGTCTTTCAGCAGGGGATGTCGTCGTGGCCGACCGCTGGTCTGAATATCTCGAATCCGTCTTTGCCCGGAAAGCCGGGGCCGGCTGGTCGATACCGAACTGGCTCGGCAAGACGCTGCCGAACTACGGCATGATCTTCCCCCGTGCGGTAGGAATTGCTCATCCGGGTGAGCGCGAGCCGGAAAAGCGCTTCTGGTTTGACGTCGATCCGACCATGCTGGAGACCGCGCGTTCGGTCGCGACGAAAGTCGAGCTGAAGGCCTGCTTAAAGCCGGCTGTCTGCGGAGCCACACATCCCCGTGTCGTCATCGGAGGCGCCGGCGTCTCCGGCCCGGCGTTCATTGACAATGCCGAATTCCGCAAGTGGATCTATGACACCTTCAAGGCCAACCTCGTCGACAATGAAAGTGCGCCAGTCGCCCACGTGGCCTATTCGAACCACATCCCCTTCATAGCCTTCCGAGGCTTGTCGGATCTGGCCGGCGGCGATGCCGGCGAAAACACGGAGAATGAGCTCGAACACCTGGCTTCGGACAACGCCGCCACCGTGGTCAAAGCATTTCTCCACGCTCTCCCAGCTCAAGAGCCTTCTGAGCGCCGCCCTGGCGAAGCGAGCAAATAACATAGACCTGTAGCTGCGCAGGGAGGAATGCGGGCTCTCGCCAACCATGCGCGAGACGTGCTCGCGGTCTCATCTCATTTTTTTCTCATGACCGCATCATGACTTCGGCATCGCCGACCTTTACCCAGAAGCCAGGCCTGCCGCGCAACGTCGTGGTGGTGATACCTGCAGACCTATCGGGCGCTCTCTGGAGAGCGCCCGCGTGTTGAAGAATAGGGCCGACTACTGGCCCCGATAAGCCTTAATCTTTTCTTCGACCTCTCTCTTCACGGCCTCAAGGTTGAAGCTCGCCGGCGCCTGCATCGGAGGGTAGTCGATGGCCGTTTGCGCCAATTTGGCAACCTCTTGCTGAACAAGCACGAAGCGCCAGAATTCGCGGGCCATGAAATCATTCATGTAACCTCCGCCCATATTGTTCAGGCTTTCGCCGCGGATTGACGGCGTCCGCTCAAACGGGTCTTGGCGGATGTTGACCATGGTCGGCATATCGGTGGTGTCCTTCTCGCCCGGCCACCCGTGTGGCTGCTGGAAGAACTGAAACTTGAAGTTATCGTGGCGAAGCGCACCGAGAAGCGGACCGGCGAAATAGAAGATCTCATGGCGGACGGAGGGACCCCTGCCCGTCAGCAGATCCATCTGATTGTAACCGTCGAGGTGGTTCTTGTAGGTGCGGCCTTCCAGCGTCACGCCCTTGAGAAGCTGGTCGGTAATGTTCGGGTTTCCCGCCGCAGCGGTAAGTGTCGGGAACCAGTCGAGCCCAGAGACGATTCCATTCTCGACCAACCCCGGCTTGATGCGGCCCGGCCAGCGAATGATGGCCGGCACGCGGAAGCCGCCCTCATAGCTGGTCCCCTTGGTGGCCTTGAACGGGGTCATGCCGCCATCCGGCCAGGTGAACACCTCGGCGCCGTTGTCCGTTGTGAAGATGACAATGGTGTTGTTGGTTTCGCCGATGTCATCGATATGCTTGAGCAGGGCGCCCACGCTGTCGTCGAGCTGCGCCATGCCGGCTTCCTCGAGACCGTAGTTCGTGTCGTTGTTCTGCATCGCGCTGTACTTCTTCGACAGGAACGTCCAGACGTGCATGCGCGTCGTGTTGTGCCAGACGAAGAAAGGTTTGCCGTCGCGCTTGGCCTTATCCATGAAGTCACTGGACGATTTGACCAACACCTCGTCGAAGGTGGTCATGTCGTACTTCGGCTTCAGGAACGGCAGATCATGCATATTCGGGACGTTCGACATGTCGGGGAACGGCGGCAGCGGCCCCTCGTCGACGATCCTTTGCTTGCCGATCTTGCCCCAGCGCGGCATCTCGGTGGGGTCGTCATTATCCGTCGCGTAGCTGTGGATCAGGCTGCGCGGGCCATACTTGTCGTAGTAGTCCTGGTTGGCGGGGAACGAGTACCAGTACGGATCAGACATCGCGTCGAGGTGATATAGATATCCGAAGAATTCGTCGAAGCCGTGCACCGTCGGCAGATATTTGTTGAGATCGCCGAGGTGGTTCTTGCCGAACTGCCCCGTTGCGTAGCCGAGCGATTTGAGCACGGTGGCGAGTGTCACGGCTTGGTCCGGGATGCCAACATCGGCACCAGCCTGACCGACAGTCGTTAGCCCCGTGCGGATTGGTAACTCGCCAGTGATGAAGTTGGCGCGCCCTGCTGTGCAGCTCGCTTCGGCGTAGTAGTCGGTGAACATCATGCCTTCGGACGCCAGCTTGTCGAGGTTTGGCGTCTTGCCGGACATCATTCCGCGGTGATACGCGCCGACGTTGAACCAGCCGACATCGTCTCCCATGATGACAAGAATGTTCGGCGGCCGTTGCTGCTGCGCGGCCGCCGGTGGTGCGGCCGCCACCAACACGGCTGCGAACAGCGCAAGTACGCCGATCCAAAGGGTCCTTCGGATACTCATGACCTGTTCCCTTCCTCGAACTGATGTCGATTGCAATACATAACACCTCTCGGAGCGCACCGTGCAGCGAGCGCATCCGAGCGAGCCTTCCGCCTCTTGCTCTTCAGCCTATTAAAGGTGGCCTGACCGCGACTATGCACTTCCGGCAGATCGCATCCCGAGGTAGGGGCCTCAGTTTGCGGGTATGCGCGTCAAGGCGCCCACCACGGCCTCCGCAGTCTCCAGCGCTCCCTCCACCCATCCCTGGTTGGTCGACCAGGCCTCGCCGACGATGTGCAGCGCCATTCCCGGCACCGGCGCCGCGATTGTCTTCATGAGCTCCCAGCTCTTCACGCCCTGATTCCAGGTGTGCCAGGCGCCACCGTACGGATCTTCTTCCCAGTTCATGAAGCCGACCGACAGCGGTGCTGGCATGGGCTGATCGAGCCCGTGCACGACACCGATCTGGCGGCGGACTTCTGTCGCCACGGGGCCATCAGGATCGAGCACGGTGAATCCGCTGGCGGCCGGCTGCTCCAGGCGCCGCAAGCCGGCCCAGTAATCGAGCTGCGGACGATCGAAATAGCCCATGGTCAGGTGGCCTGTCGCGCCTGCTGGCCGGTCAGGCTCGGTGCCGAAATAGTGGATCTGCCGGATCGGCAGGTCGGTCGTCGCCCGTCCGCTGGTCAGACCGAGCGGACGCCACCAGGGCTGCTCATGGGCGACGAAGACCTTGCCAAGCGGCCGCGGCGTCACGGTTGCAAGCAGAGCTGCAACGCGTGGTTCTTTCAACGCGGCGCAGTCGCCGATGAGTTCGATCGCCCGGCGTGGCAGCGCAAGTACGACACGGCGCGCACGAACGGCGCGCGGTCCCTCAGGCGTTGCAAAGACGAGTTCGTGCAGGCCATCGCCTGTCTGGGCCGGACCGCGTAATGAGACTAACCGATGCTGGCGATGAATGGTGCTGCCCTCGCGCACGACGGCGGCCGCAAGGGCGTTCGGCAAGGCCTGCATGCCGTCCACCAGAGTTTTTTCGGTCGGGCTGCTGATATACTCGGCAACCAGCGACAATGCGTCGGCGGCATTCCAGTTGCGCACGACCGAACTGTAGCCAAGGCCCATTTCGATGAACTGCAGCGCCTCGTCCGACAGGAATCGGCCGAGCAGATTGCAGAACCCCCAGTTGATCAATGGAAAGCCGTCGAGAGTGAGCGACTCTTTTGTCTTCGCCCACTCGTCGGGTTCCAGGTGTTTCAGGGCGGGCATGACCTGTTGGACGGCTTTGACAATCAATTCGACCGCATCGAGATAAAGCTCATCCGAGCGCAGCCTGTAGGGGACGGGTTGCTTCTTCGCGATGTCGCCGGCCCGCCACTGCCTGCCGCGGGCATAGAAAATATTCTCCGGGCCGCCCACAGGGAATTCGCGAATCCTGAGACCGAATTTCGCCGCGACCGAGGTGATGAGCGCGTGGCTGGAAAGGAAGCGCATCCCGCCGAATTCTGCGGCGATGCCGGTAGTCCCCGGCATGGTCACGCTGAATAGGCGACCGCCGACGCGCGCGGAGGCTTCGAACACGGCAATGCCGCCGGGAGGCTGGCCGTAACCGAGCAGGCGCCACGCGGTGTAGAGGCCGCCAACCCCGGCGCCGACGATAGCTGTGTCCAAGGTGTCACCGGTTGATCGAGATGGATCGTTGCTGTTCATTGCGGGCATTCCTGTCAAATCGAACGATTACGACGCTGCGCGGCCCCTGATGAGGAGTACGCGAGCGATCAAGCGCGCCCCAAGTCTTCCTCTGTCACTACGATAATATTTCTACGCATCGGAATTCGGCTACCGACGAAACATCGCATCGTCATATCTGAATAACTCCACACCACGCGACTGACCAAGTTCGGGGAAGACAGTCTGGTCCGCGTGTGCCTTCGAGATCAAACCGAACCGGTCAAATGCAATTCGGAGTCCGGCGGACCCTGATGCCCTACACTCGCGCGCCGTGACGATCCGGTCCGGCCGGGGAGCCGAGCTAGAACGCAAGTCACATTGATCCTCAACAGACATTTGGTCAGTCCGCTGAGTTCAGGAAAGATGCAATGTTTCGACCGTAACCGAATTCAGATGGGTAGAAATATTTCCGTAGTGAGAGGGGGAAGATCTGGGGCGAGCCTACGACCCGTAGCTGTGCCGGTAGCAACGCGTGAACACTGGTTCGCTTTACGTTTGGAAGCAAACTCTGGCGACTCCAGGGGCCAGGTCGCTCCTAATGCCGGACATGACAAAAGTTAAAGGTCCTGCGTCCACAATGGCAACAGAGCAGCCGGAACGATTGGCGCAGCGGTCTTGCCGAAAATTCTTGCGTTTATTGAGTTTGATTGCTCGCGCAATCTGTCAGCGTCTGCTTGACGCCCTTCGTGCTCACGCAAATCAGCGAGATTGTTCAACAGGATTGCCAATGTTGGGGTTTCTGTCCCGGCGCCGGAGCGCAACAACCCGATCGCCCTGGTGAAGAGCGCTTCAGCTTCGTCGGTCCGACCCAATTGAAGTAGCAGAAGCGCCTTGTTGTTCATGATGCATGCGAGTGCGGGGCTGTCTTCACCAAGCGCGCTTACCAGAATCCCGTTTGCTTCGTCGTAAAGTCCTTCGGCCTCCTTTGGCCGCCCCATGGCGATATAGAGCGATGCGAGCCGACCGAGACTTCCTGCAACTGCCGGATGACGGGGGCCAAGAGCCTTGCGATAAATCGCGAGCGGGCGTGCGTAGTATTTCTCAGCGTCGCCGAACTTGCGGCGCATTTGATAAACTTCCGCGATGCTGGATAATGTGTCGGCGACAATAACAGCATCCGGCCCCACGATGCGCTCGCAGATTGCGAGTGCCCGTTGAAGGAGCTCTTCCGCGGAGTCGGCGTCCCCCATTATGATGCGTAGCTCAGCGACCGCCTCAAGTGCCGGCACGATAGCGACATTGTCCGGGCCAAACCACTTCTCCTTGATTTCCAGCATTTTCGACGCGTATCCACCAGCCTCCTCGAATTGACGCTGGGCCATCGCGAGACGAGCAAGGTCCGCGTAACTGTCCGCCACCTCGGTATGGTTAGTTCCAAATGTGGACTGGCGAATCGCGAGGGCCCGGCGGAAGAGCCGATCAGCCTCTGCGAACTCCGCACGATCCTGATGGATCATTGCCAGCGGCAACAAGGCTCGCACGACGTAGATGTGGTCAGGGCCAACGGCCTTCTGGTAGATGGCGAGCGGACGGTCAGCAAGTTGTGCCGCATCGGCAAAACGGCCTTGTCTGCGCAAGACCCGTACCAGACTGACCAAGGTGTCGGCAATTTCGTAGTGATCGGGTCCCAGGAGTCTCTCTCGGCCTGCCAGTACCTGGCGCAACATCTGTTCTGCCTCGGGGAAGCGACCGAGACCGTCGAGTGTCAACGCCAAGGCCTGCATGTCACCAAGAGGATGGCGTTCCCCAGATCCAAATGCTGCTTCACGAATGGCGAGAGAGCGCCGAAAGAGGGGCTCCGCTTCGATGTAGCGGCCTTGCCAACGATAGAGGGCACCCAGATGGTACAGACTTTCTCCAATCGCGGGATCGCTGGGCTGGAGTCGCGCTTCGCGGATGGACAGGGCACGACGCAACAGCGGTTCCGCGTCGGCAAAGCGGCTTTGCATGCGGTAGTTCGTTCCGAGGTACACCAAGCATAGCGCGAGGCCAAGCTCATCTCCAGGAGCGTTTTTTTCCTGGATGGCAATGACTCGCTTGTACGTGACTTCAGCCTCGCTGTAGCGCCCCAAATCCTGGTACAACATGCCCAGAGACGCGAGCGCGTGACCCACCTGGAGTTCGTCAGCCGGCCACACTTTCTCCCGCAGCGCGACCGCTCGCTTCATTGCGGTCTCAGCTTTGGAAAAATCCATTTCGTCCCACCATAATTTCCCGAGTTCGAATGCGGCGTAGGCGGCAACAGCTTCGGTGCCGAGGCGATTGTCGGTGACTTCGAGTGCTGCGCTGAAATGCTGTTCTGCTTTGGGCAACTGGCGCTGTAAGACCGCAATAGATCCGAGCAGAGAATGCATCCGTGCCGTGAGCACACTGTAACGTCCGAACACCTGGTCGCGAATTTTCAGCGCTCGCTCGGCCGCCCTCCAGGCCTCGTCGTATTTTTGCTGGTCCCTGTAAAAGATCGCGTGCCATTCAAGGACATAGGACGCTTCGAAACTCTGCGGCCCCTGCGCCTGCTCCACAGCCCGCAGGGCCTTCTCATAAAGCGCGTCGGCTTCGGCCGGCTTGTTGGCCTTGGCCAAACCGTCCGCCTGACGAACCAACACGTCGGGTCTGGGCAACAAAGAACTCCGCGGCGCGCTGCCGTTCGGTTCGGTTTCGCCAGCAAATGCAATCGGCGGCCCGGACGCCGTCACAATTGCCATTACGTAGATGAGATGGATCGCAATTCCGCGAGAAGCCTGCAACATAAATGGCAACTCCAATGGTTTCCCATTTTCGTGGGAATTTGAAAATCGCAATCTAGGTGTAATTTGTCTGTTGCACAACCGTGTACCAATTCAGCTTTTCGGCGGATAAGGAGAGACCAGCCGCCCTACCTGCGGGCATTCCAGTTAACAGTGTTGCGCTCCATAGCCGTTGGGCTTGCGCGCGTCTGTGATTGTTTCGCTGTTCAAAGCGCAAGGCTGTCTGACTGCGCCCAAGTTCTCGGCCTACCTCCGACAACCGATATGGGATATGGTGAGAGCTGAAGCGCGGTTTAGCTCAGGCCGGACTTGGAAGTGCCTTTGGTGCCGGAAGCTCGTCAGCCTTTCCCCAGCCGACGTGGATGGTGACTGAATCCTTCGACGGCTGCGGGCCAAAAGCGGTCAAGACCCACCTGCACCAATGGCGTCTATGAAGCGGGGAAGTGACAAGCGTAGCCCGTTCGCCCAACGCTGAAATAATACTGTAGCTGGAGAACGGCCATTTCGGCCGCAGACGTTTGCAATTCGCGAATCGCGAGCACCAGGAAAAGCGGCGTCAGGTGAATTCTTTGCGTTTGTTCAGTGTAGCCTGGCGCGGACAACTTTGGTTGAAACGAAGGAGAGTGCCATGACGGCAGATCGATCTGTTGCCGCTGCTGCGGCCAAACTAGGCAAAACCTTCACGGGGCAACTCCTCAAGCCTGCAGATGCAGGCTACGAGGAGGCAAGGAGGGTGCACAACGGGCTGGTGGACAAACGTCCGGCGTTGATGAGCTATGGCGGAATCTGGGTGATGACGGCCTGAGAAGGGCGGCGTATCGAGGCGGGTAACCAGCCAGCCAGAACCTCACATGGGATGGTTCGTGTCAAGGCCATCAATCGCAATGCATCAGCAGTC
>NZ_JBVAPG010000320.1:0-4056 GCF_055413685.1 Bradyrhizobium sp. LeoA1Lang
GGAGATACGGTCCCATTGCGTGTCGTTCAGAACGAGCCGATCCAGAACCCCCAAGGCTTCCTCCTAAAAGAAAGCCTTGAATCACGTTCCGTCTGATTTGAGAATCCCAAGAGTCCACACAGCCTAGTCCTCGTCGCGGGGTTTTGCGAGTTCCGCCTTGAGCGAGAACGTGTTCGAGACGGCAATGGTCTCGCCGGCAGCGATACCGGAGGCGATTTCGACGGACTGCCCGTCCTGCTCGCCAAGCACGACACTGCGCTTTTCGAACCCGTCCTTGTTGCGGACGAAGATCGCCTTTCCGCCATCGACGTTCTGGATCGCGGTTGCGGGCACGACGACGCCGACGTCACGCTCGCTCAGTGCGATCGCGGCCGTGACGAACGATCCCGGACGCCAATATCCATTCGTATTGTCCAGCGCCGCCACGACGCGGGCGGTCCGGGTTTCCTTGTCAAGCAATGGGCTGACGAACACGATCTTGCCCGTTGCCGTCTCCGGCAATCCGCGCGCCGAGACGCGCACCGACTGACCCTCCCTGACCTGCGGCAGGTCGGCCGAAGAGACAGACAGCTCGACCCAGACGCGGCTGAGATCGACAATGACAAACAACTCGGTCTCGAGATTGTCGCGCCCCACCGCCGCGCCAAGTTCGACCTTGCGCTCGGCAAGCCGCCCCGAAACCGGGGCGCGGACGTTCTGGCTGCGCAACGATGCGTCTGGGGATTGCGGCAGGCCGGCGATTTCGTCCGCCGCCACGCCCAATGCGAGCAACTTCTGGCGAGCGATGTTGAGGCGCATCTCGGTCTGCGCGGCGGCATTGCGCGACTTGATGTATTGCTGCTCCGGAACGGCTCGCCCTTCCCACAGCGCCTTGTCGCGTGAGGTGAGGTCCTGCTGCAACTCGTTGGCAAGACGGGCGGCGAGATACTCGCTCTTGGCGTCCGCCACTTCGCGGCTTTCAAGAACGGCAAGCACATCACCCTTGGTGACGTCATCACCGATATTTTTGCGCAGTTCGGCCACTGTCCCCGATAGCTTCACCGAGACATGGGACACGCGGCCCGCATCGGGAATCACCGTCCCCGGTACGGCCAGGCGTTTTGCGACCATCCCAGGACCGACCGTTGCCAAGTCGATGTGCGCCAGCTTGATCCGATCGTCGTCCATGGCAACGACGGGCGTTTTCGGCGCGGCCTGTCCAGACCTGCCATTCGCCTGCGTCGGGACAATGCCCGGCGCGATACCAACGGTGCGCTGCAGCCTGGTCGAAACGTCCGGCATCAGCGCCACGACGGCGGCGCCCGCCAGAAAGGCGACGACTGCAATGAAGGAGCGATTAGCCATCGAAGTCTCTGATCCGGCGCGAAGAAATCGGATGCATCGCGCTAAAGATATTTCGAGATGGCCTTGAACTCGGCCAACACGCCCTTGGTCGATTTCGCGGATCCATTCGCGGCGGCATCCAGGCAGTGATCGACATGATCATGGATCAGCGTCCGCTTGGCCTCGCCGATCGCCTTTTCGACGGCATGCAGTTGCTGGGCGAGGTCGAGGCAGGATCGGCCTTCGCCGAACATCTCGATTACCCGGTGCAGATGTCCTTCGGCGCGCCGCAGCCGCTTGACGATCTCGGGGTGGGTTTCGTGGACGTGCTCGTTTGCCATGTTCATACCCTATCCCCCTGGAGGGGATAACCGCAAGCTCCGAATCGCTTCAAGGCAGCAATCGACAGCTTGCAACGAGCGGATAAGGTCGCGTAAACTTATTCAGTGGGGAAAAGCAGACTCCCCGTCAGACTTTTCGGTCCAAGCTCTGCGCGACACGCGATTCGTCGTGGAGCTTGCGCATGAACACCGAACGAAACACCTCCTCTCTACATAACGCTGTCGCCATCCTTTCGCGCGGAGATGCTGCCGCACGTCGAAACGCGACCCCAGAGAATAGCCGCTTTGTCCGCGTCTTCGAGGCCCTAGCCTCAGTTGGCGTCGAGGCCCGCCCCGTCATCTACGACGAAATCTTCGCTGATGCGGTTCGCGACCAATTGCTTGCGGTCGATGGAGTCCTTGTCTGGGTCAATCCCATTCATGAAGGGAAGACGCGCGCGGCGCTCGATGAGTTGCTGCGGGAGGTTGCGGCAAGAGGCCCCTGGGTGAGCGCACATCCCGATGTCATCCTGAAGATGGGGGTCAAGGAGGTGCTTTACCGAACGCGCCATCTCGGTTGGGGCGGCGACACGCATCGTTACGACAGCGCCGCTGCTTTCCGCGCTGAATTCCCGTCGCGCCTGCGGGCTAACGGTCCACGCGTGCTCAAACAAAACCGAGGCAATGCAGGCCAAGGCGTTTGGAAGGTCGAGTCTCTGCCAGATACCGACGCCGCAGTGCGGGTGCTGCACGCCCAACGCGGTAGCCTGCCTGAGGACATACCGCTGGAGGCCTTCATCGTTCGCTGCGAGCCATATTTCGGGTGGGGAGGCTGCATCATCGATCAACCGTTCCAGCCGCGCCTGCCGGAAGGGATGATCCGCTGCTACATGAGCGGATCTAAAGTCGCCGGGTTTGGACATCAATTGATCAAGGCCTTGATACCGCCGCCGCCGGAAGGCCTGGATGCGCCGGAAGCGCAACCCGGGCCACGGATCATGCACGGGCCCGACGCCCCGTCGTTCCAGGCGCTGCGACGATTGATGGAAGACGAATGGACACCACAAATGCTGGAAACGCTCGGCATCGATGGACCCTCGCTCCCGGTCATCTGGGACGCGGATTTCCTCTATGGCCCGCGCGACAAGTCCGGCCGCGATACCTACGTCCTCTGCGAAATCAACGTGAGTTCATGCTTTGCCATTCCCGACGAGGCGCCAGCAGCGGTCGCGATCACCGTTAGAGATCATCTTATGCGAACTTAAGGAATAGGATGAAAGCGCCACTTCTGCTCTCGGACCCGTAGCGACACGGCATTGCCTTGAGTCCAGCGCCATGACCTCGATGAGCGCCCGATCGAATGGCCGCGTGCCATGGTCCCTCGCAAGCTCGGCGACGATCCTCCCTCGGAGCAACTTCGCCTGTTTCTCGTCGGGCCATGGGCAGTGGTGTACACCGCATCTTCGTCCTCCACGATTGTGAGGCCGGCAGCTTCCAGAAAAGCCGGCTATAAGTGGAACCTTTGTTGGCTGGCTCTATTTGCTCGGTGTCCAATGCTAGGAGGTCGACACCATGACCAAAGTTCTCTTAGCGACATTCGCTATTCTCGCATTCGCGGCCCCTTCATTCGCACAGCAGGACAGAACTACTGGTCAAGCGCCGCCATCCGGTGCGTCGTTCTACCTGACGCAAGATACCGCGACGATGAAATGTAAAGTTGTCAACGCCCAGCCTGCCCCTGGTGACAACATGAAGGTCATCGGTACGGCTCACCCGACGCAGGGAGAAGCGCAAGCGGCGCTGGCGGCTGAGAAAACTTGCGCCAGGTAATGGAGTGAAGGGCCGAGATGATCCCCGCGCCGCCTCACCGCGCGAGGACAGCGTTGTGCTGCGCTACAGGCGGTCTGTGATCCTAGCGACAACTGGATCTGCACTGGTTGTCCTCCGTGGCGCCAGAAACTCCTCTAGCGACGGGGGCACCCTGCCCCGATACGCACCGTTGGCGCGGTTCCTCTGCAAGCTCCTGTGATGCATCCCCCGACCAACCGGAAGCGGTGACCGCATCTTGGAAGCAGCTTTTGCCTCCCGAGAGACTTCCCATGCTGGGTATACCTTGCGGAAGTCCATTGCGCGCCGCGAACGTTGGCGAAGGTAAGGACAGCGAGCGAACGACCTATTCACCTACAAGACACCACCGAGAGCAAGCGCGAACTCGTCGGCGTCGTCAACGCGGCGGACATGGGCGAGGCTCTGCTGAAAGCCGTCAGCATACTGGCGCGACAGAAATGAACCTCCTCCGAATGAGTGGACACCTGTAGTAGGCTCATTGAGCCCGGAGGTGTTGAATGGAACGTCAACGTCGGTCATTTACCGAAGAATACAAGCGCCAGACCGTCGAGCTGGTGTTGTCGAG
>NZ_JBVAPG010000321.1:0-3973 GCF_055413685.1 Bradyrhizobium sp. LeoA1Lang
GGGGCCTTGGGGGTTTCTTGGTTTTCTTCCCCGGTCCCCTGCACATGGGCGGGGGGTTAGGGGGCCTCCACCCACCTTGGCCGCCAAAGGGGCCGGGGGGGGGGGGGGGCAACCCGGTCGGGGCCACCCAAAGTACGGGGGTGAGGGAAAGGGTGGCCCCGCGGCGTTTGCCCCACCCTACGGCACTTTCACCGGGACGACACGGAATCACTCCCCGCCGGGGCGGTGCCGAGGTCGTCGGGGCCGAGATCGGTCAATTCGCATTCCAGGCATTCGACGTCGAGCCGGAGCGTGGCGCCCTGGCTGAACAGGAGCAGTGCGCTGCCGCCGGGGGCGGCACCCTGGTGAAACTCGATGCCGAGCAGTTCCAGGGTGGCGTCCGGCGCCTCCAGGTTGATCTTGCGCGACTTGCAGGCAAGCACGCGGTCGAAGCGCAGCGCGGCGATCAGGCGGCGCGAGGCGGTTTCGCCCGACAGCGTCTGCTCCCAGTCCAGCCTGGACATGCCGACCACGAGCCGCTTCTCGCCCTGGCGCCAGACGATGTCGGAGGCCTGCACGTGGGCATCCTGCACATGCGCCGAGATCACGGCGAGATCGTCGGCATCGAGTGCGATCAGTTTGAGCGGCGCGGGCGGCATCATGCCGAAAGCAATCTCCTGGGCCAGAACCGGTTCCCCCAGATATCAGTCCCTGATGCGCTCGATCGACGCGCCGCAGGCCGACAGCTTCTCCTCCAGCCGCTCGAAGCCGCGATCGAGATGGTAGACGCGGTTGACCATGGTCTCGCCCTCGGCGGCAAGGCCCGCGATGACAAGCGAGACGGACGCGCGCAGGTCCGTCGCCATGACAGGCGCACCGCGCAATTTGTCGGTGCCGCGGATGGTGGCTGTCTCGCCGTCGAGCGCAATCCTGGCGCCGAATCGCGCCAATTCCTGCACATGCATGAAGCGGTTCTCGAAGATGGTCTCGGTGATGACGGACGCGCCGCCGGCGCAGGTCATCAGCGCCATCAGTTGCGCCTGCAGGTCGGTCGGGAAACCGGGGAACGGCGCGGTCGTGACCTGCACCGGGCGAAGGCCGGCGCCGTTGCGGCCGATGCGGATGCCGTCATTGTTGACGCTGACGGTGGCGCCGGCTTCGCAGAGCACATCGAGCGCCGATTGCAGCAGTTCTGGCCGTGCGCCGGAAAGCTGCACCTCGCCGCCGGTCATCGCGACCGCCATCGCATAGGTGCCGGCCTCGATGCGATCCGGCAGCACGGTGTGGCGCGCGCCATGGAGCCTGGCGACACCCTCGACGATGATGCAGGGCGTGCCGGCGCCGGTGATGCGGGCGCCCATCTTGTTCAGGCAGGCGGCGACATCGGCGATTTCAGGCTCGCAGGCGGCGTTGGTGATGACGCTGGTTCCCCTCGCAAGCGTCGCCGCCATCAGCGCGACATGGGTGCCGCTCACCGTAACCTTGGGGAAGGCGATGTCGGCGCCGCGCAGGCCACCGGGAGCTTTCGCGACGACATAACCGCCGTCGATCAAGATCTCCGCCCCGAGCTTCTCCAGCGCCATGATCAGGAGATCGACCGGCCGGGTGCCGATGGCGCAGCCGCCGGGCAGCGACACCCTCGCCTCATGCATGCGCGCAATCAGCGGCGCGATCACCCAGAAGCTGGCGCGCATCCGCGACACCAAATCATACGGCGCGGTGGTGTCGATGATATCGGCGGCCGAGATGTGCAGGGTCTGGCCCTGGTACTCGCGGTCGCCGGGCCGCTTGCCCGCGGACATGATGTCGACGCCGTGATTACCGAGGATGCGCTGGAGCTGCGCGACGTCGGCAAGCCGCGGCACGTTGTCGAGGATCAGCGTCTCCTCGGTGAGGAGTGCTGCGATCATCAGAGGCAGCGCGGCATTCTTCGCGCCCGATATCGAGATGGTGCCGTTGAGCTTGTTGCCGCCGACGATTCGGATGCGATCCATGCTGCCTCTTGCTCTGATCCGCGAAAAACCTATCGAAGGAAGGGGCTACCGCAAAAGTGTTGAAATTTAGGGCGATTCCGTGGGCTTCCTCGTCATTTCCGGGCGATGCGCCGGCATCTCGCCCGGAAATCTCGCGCAATAGGCGCGGAAACGGAGTTCAGGCGGCGGCCGCGAACTGGTCGAAGGAGACGCCGCTCAGCGTCGCCGAGACCTCCCACAGCATCGCCCCGACCGCGGCATCCTTCGCCTGCGGCATGATCTTCGCCTCTACCGGCGGGCCCTTCAACTCGTAGAACCAGTTCGGTCCATAATAGCCGCCGCGCTTGGCGTCCGGCGAGGTCGCGGCAAATAATGTCGGCAACGCGCCGGCCGCGGCGGACTGGCTGGCATAGGGTTGCAGCAAGCGGCTGAAATACGAGGACAGGCTCCTCGTACCCGGGCCGTTCGGGATCAGGTCGGTACGCGCATAGCCGGGATGGGCGGCGTTGCTCATCAGACCCCAGCCGGCGGCGTCGCTGCGGCGCTGCAATTCGAGCGCGAACATCAGCATCGCCAGCTTCGACTGGCAGTAGGCGCGCCACGGGCGGTAGGACCGCTCCGACTGGAGGTCGGCGAAATCGATCGCGCCGGAGCGGTGCGCCAGGCTCGAGAGGTTGACTACCCGGGGCTTGAGGCCGCGGCGAAGCTGCGGCAGCAGCCGTGCGGTGAGCGCGTAATGGCCGAAATAGTTGATGCCGAGCTGCATCTCGAAACCGTCCTGCGTCGTCCGCCGCTTCGGCAGCGCCATCACGCCGGCATTGTTGATGAGGAGATCGACCGAAGGGCGGCTGATGGCGAAGCGGCCGGCGAAGTCGGCGACCGAGGCAAGGCTTGCCAGATCGAGCGTCTCGTAGCTGACGTCGGCGTTCGGATATTGCGCGCGGATGCGCTCGAGCGCGTGCTTGCCTTTGATGTCGTTGCGGCCGGTCAAAACCACGGTCGCGCCGGCGCCCGCCAGCGCCAGCGCGGTCTCATAGCCGAGCCCGCCGGTGGCGCCGGTGATCACGGCGGTCCTGCCGGTCTGGGGTGGAATGTCTGCAGTGCTCCAGCCGCTCATGCTTATATCTCCTGGTCTCGAATCGGGGTGTGGTTCCCAGCCGCGCTTCCCTAAATGTGCACTAGGTGCAATTTTGCAAGTGGTGAAGGATTTGAAGCGACCGGCGACCCCGCGCAGACCGGCTAAGGGCAGGTCATCAAAGGAGAAAACCGCGCCTCCCGCGGCGCCGGGCCTGCGCGCGCGCAAGCGGCAGGAGACGCGCGAGAAGCTGACGCGGGCGGCGATGGCGCTGTTCCTGGAGCGCGGCTTCGAGGCAACCACGCTGGACGACATCGTCGCCGCCGCCGACATCTCTCGCCGCACCTTCTTCCACTATTTCGCCTCCAAGGAAGACGTCGTGTTCGCCTGGCAGGAGGAAGCCAGCGCGGCGCTGATCGCGGCGGTCGCGGCGCGGCCTGCCGGCGAATCCATGCTCGCGGCGGCGGAGAACGCCATCATCGCGATGGCCGGGCAGCTCGATCCCGCCGAAGTGGTGGCCTTGGCGCGGCTGAAGCAGGACAACCCGGCGCTGCAGGCGCGCGATCAGCTCAAGTATGAAAAGCTCGAGCGCACGCTGGCCGATGCGCTTCTCAAGCGCACAGGCAACAAGACGGACAAGATGCAGGCGCGGCTGGTCGCGATGATCGCAACCGGCGCGATGCGCGTCGGCGGTGAGCTCTGGGCCGCCGAGGGCGCCCGCGAGACGCCGGAGCTTCTCGCAAGGCGGATGTTCGCGGCAATCCGCGCGATGTTCGAATGAGTGCCATTCTCCTTCGCCCCGCCCTTGCGGGGAGAAGGTCGGGATGAGCGACTATCTGGATTGTCAAGTTGCATTGGCGTAAGCGGCACGCGCCTCGCGTGCTTTGGCGTTGAGGCGGACCAGGAGCTTACGGGCGAGCGCAATGCGAATGACCATTTTTTCCTT
>NZ_JBVAPG010000322.1:0-3951 GCF_055413685.1 Bradyrhizobium sp. LeoA1Lang
TCTCGACCTTTGGGCGTCAAACGCGCATTCTTGTGGCTGTTCATCTGGTCTCTCCGGGGAACACTGAAGCTTCGCAACCTCAGCTTCCTCGGTTCGGACCAGATGGACAACCTCCTGAAAGACCACAACTAGATCGCGCCAGTAGGGCAACCGTGGGCCGGAGGCGAGCCGCCCGTTCTCGATGCTCTCTCGGATCGCGCAATAGATCTGGGCAGCCAGTGGTGTCCTTCTGGCACGATCAAGTTGGATGGGGAGGACGGCCACCGCGCGATGGTACAGTCAAAATTGGCAATCTTGGTACTGTTTTATGATCCGTGCGGACCGATCTATTTCCTGTAACCTGCGGCACAGATACGGAAGACGGGAGTTCGACAATGGCCGACGTTATTTCTGGCGTTAAGATCCCCGATAGCAAGATCGCACGGGAGGCCGCCGAACTCGTGCGGCAACATGAAACCGAGTTGTTGTTCAACCACTCGGTTCGCGTGTTTGTGTTCGGTGCGATGAAGGGAATCCGTCAGAACCTAAAATTCGATTCTGAACTGCTTTATGTCGCAGCGCTGTTTCACGATCTGGGTCTTGTCCACCCTTACCATACCGATACGAAGCGGTTTGAAGTCGACGGCGCCGATGCAGCCCGCGAATTCCTCAAGAGCCGTGGCATCCCGGATCCGAAAGCGGATCTGGTGTGGGAAGCAATCGCCCTACATACCACGCCAGGCATTCCCCAATACATGCGGCCAGAAATAGCTCTCACGAATGCAGGTGTTCTAGTGGACGTCGTCGGCATTGGATATGACGACTATACGCGAGAGCAGCGCGACCAGGTCATTGCCGCGTTTCCTCGTGGTGATTTCAAGAATGAGTTCATCCAGGTTCAGACGTGCTCCGCCTTGAAGAAGCCCCAGACCACGTTCGGCACAGTCAATGTCGATTATATCGAAGATCACGATCCCACATTTCGTAGGCCAAACGCGTGCGTTCGGATACGCAATACTCCGTGGCTAAGCTGAACCGTCATGCCATGAATTCGGACGATCAATAGTTGCGTATCCATACAGCCGTAGCTGCCACGAAGGTGTACCGCTTTGGCAAACACACGTAGCCACAGACGTTCACCCGCCGTGATGTTTACCCCTCTAAAAGCGTAATCGAGCCGTAAGAGCGAGTTGAGAGATGCCAAAATTTGCTGATTTCCCGATCATACAGCGCTGGCCTGCGAAATACCCAGATCGCTTGCAACTCTACTCACTGCCGACACCCAACGGCGTAAAGGTCTCGATTATGCTGGAGGAGATCGGGCTACCTTACGAGGTGCATCTGGTCGACTTCAACAAGGACGACCAGCACACGCCCGAATTTCTTTCGCTCAACCCCAACGGCAAGATTCCCGCGATTCTCGATCCGAACGGCCCGGAGGGTCAGCCACTGCCCTTGTTCGAATCCGGTGCCATCCTGCAATATCTCGCGGAGAAGACGGGCAAGCTTTTGCCGGCCAACGCGGCTCGCCGATACAAGACTATCCAGTGGGTGCATTTCCAGATGGGTGGGATCGGACCGATGTTTGGCCAGCTCGGCTTCTTCAACAAATTCGCAGGCCGTGAATACGAGGACAAGCGCCCACTTCAGCGGTACGTCAATGAGTCAAAACGCCTGCTGGGCGTCATGGAAACGCATCTCGCCGCGCGGGAGTGGATCATGGACGATGAATATACCATCGCCGACATTTCGATGCTTGGCTGGGTGCGCAACCTGATCGGGTTCTATGAGGCGCGCGAACTCGTTGACTTCGACAGTCTTCAAGAAGTGCCCGCTTGGCTCGAACGGGGACTAGCACGGCCCGCAGTGCAGCGTGGATTGAGTATCCCGCAAAGGCCGTGAGACGGCAGCCGGTCTTCTTGCCCCGCCAGACGCGTGGTTCGCTTTAAGGCACATGTGGCGAGCGGGCGGGAAATCATGCTTTTCGCCTTCGCGCTTGGCGAAGGCGAAAAGCTAATCCGCCCTACGCCATCACGCCGCCTTCTGGCCGCTGCCGGCATCGAGGCCGGCATAGATGCCGCGCTCGAAGCCCGCAAAAGCCTCCAGGCATTTGCCGTCGCCGAACGGCAAGAGTTGCATCAGGATCACGCCGGCGACGTCCCGCGTCGGATCGATCCAGTAATAGGTGTTGGCCAGGCCCGCCCAGGCGAGGCTGCCGGCGCTGCGTCCTTCCGCCGTTTTCGCGGTGTTGATGAGGAAGCTCAGGCCCCACTTCTTGTCCATGTCCGGATAGAGATCGACGTCGTTGGACAGAGTGAGATCGGCCGAGACCATCTTGGTGACGTTGAGATCGCCCATGTGGTTCTGGCCCATCAGCGCCACGGTTTCGGGCTTCAGCACCTGGTTGCCGTTGCCGCGGCCCTTGTTGAGGATCATCCGCGTGAACTTGATGTAGTCGCCCGCGGTCGAGTAGAGGCCGCCGCCGCCCATGTGGAATTCCGGCTCCTGCTCGAGCTCGAACGGGATCGGCGCGAGCGATCCGTCGGGGGCTCTCGCATGCATGCCGACCAGGCGCTGGCGCATGGCATCGCTGATCTTGAATCCGGTGTCGTTCATGCCGAGCGGCGCGAACAGGTGATCGCGCAAGTAAGCGTCGAGCCGCTTGCCGCTCGCAGCTTCAACGGCCTTGCCGATGAAATCGATATTGATGCCGTACTCCCAGCGCGTGCCGGGATCGGACACCAGCGGCACTTTCAGCGCGTCGTTCTTGCAGGTGGTGATGGTCGGCATCTCGGTTTTCGCGACATACTTCCCCATGTCACCGTTCCACATGTGGTAGCAGAAGCCCGCGGTGTGCGTCATCAGATGGCGCAGCGTGATCGGCGTCCTGGCCGGCCGCAGCTTGGGCTCGCCATCGGCGCCGAAGCCTTCCAGCACTTGCGGTGAAGCGAGATCAGGCAGCACCTTGCCGATCGGCTCGTCCAGCGAGAGCTTGCCCTGCTCGACCAATTGCATCGCGCCCGCGCCCGTCACCGCCTTGGTCATCGAGGCGATCCAGAACACGCTGTCCGTCGTCATCGCATCGTCTTTGCCGAGGTCGCGCTTGCCGAACGCGTTCTCGTAGATGATCTCGTTGCCGGTCGCGGCAATCGCGACCACGCCGGGGATTTCCTTCGCGTCGCATTTCTGACGGAGAAGCTGATCGATCTGAGCTTTGCTCTGCATGGGGGCGCCTCCTGATTGTTGTTGTGAAGACGATGATCTTCCTCCCGCGCGCCGCGTCCCGCAAGCGGCCTCCCCAGGGGATGCGGCTAAGGGCAACACCGCGACGGTGGCATGTCACACAGATTTAACCGTGAACGGCTGCCGATCCCGCCGCTTGTGGGAGCCATCCACGATAACGTGATTTGGTATTGCTTCCCGTCGATGATTTCGTGATCTAACGCATTCTAATCCCAAGGCAAACCATGCTTCTGGACTGAATGTTTTGAAGCAAATGGTTGCTTTTGAATTGGCTTAAGGATGTGGCGATGATCTCGACGTGGAGTGAGTGGAAACGATATCCCCGGCCCGGCCGTGGCGAGAACATCGAAGCCCCCATCAGCCCCGGTCTTTACGAGGTCCGCTACGCCGGCACAGGCGCGCTGCATTCGTTCGAGGCGGTCGACAATGTCGCACAGGCGCTGGCGCTGCTGCAGGTCGCGCCCAGGTCGTGGTTCGGTCGCCGTGACCCGGCCAAGTTGCCGGATCTCGAATACCGCACCTGCGCGACGTCGTCGAAGGCCGATGCCAAGGCGGCGGCGGAGCGCATGATCGGGCGTCGCGAAACCTATCTGCACGGCGCGGCCTAGCATTACAGTTGTTTTTTTAGTGGGTTTCTGAATCCATGGGCAACCATGATTCGAAGATCGTGGACGCAGGCAGCGTCGATTGAGGAGACGCTTGCGTTGTGGGCGGCGTCGCTTCGGGAGA
>NZ_JBVAPG010000323.1:0-3949 GCF_055413685.1 Bradyrhizobium sp. LeoA1Lang
CGCCCGACCGCCGACAACGGCAAGATCGGCGGACCGTTGACACAGGCGATGAGAAAAAAGATCGCCGACGGCGGCTTCGAGACCCCCTACCGACTGCGAAAGCAGATCGTCGAGGCGGTGTTCGGACAGATCAAGCAGGCCCGCGGCTTCCGCCAGTTCCTGTTCCGAGGCCTGGCTAACGTGGGGGCCGAATGGGCGATCGTCTGCACCGCCCACAACCTCGTCAAGCTCAACAACCTCGCCAGGCCCACATGAGCGGCCTATCGTAATGAAGTCCGACCGGCCAGAACGCTAACTGGACAGGCTCCTAGCGAGTCCGTGCGATTGCGGTGCGTTCAGTTTGGTTAATTTGCCACGCGAAATGGCGGCCTGTTAGTGATGACCTATCGCTAAATAGGCCACCCTTTCAACGGGTCCATGGTGGTCCTGCAACTTTTCCGGGTGCGGGATGTTGAACCGCTATGCCCAGACCTATAGCCATTACACTTATGAGTTTGGCCGCCGCTTCTATCTTTTCGTTCGGCGTCGCAGCGGCTCTACTAGTGGCTCTGCACAGTGATTTTGACGTGTTGGGGTGGGCTGTCAAATTAGCTCCGGCAGGTCTTTCGGATCCACGAGGACCTCGATGCTGCGAGGTGTCCTTGGCTGCCTTCTGATGAGGCCAGATCGTTCCAGGGTCAGCACCATTTGGTGAACCGAGGGCGGGCTGACGCGGAAGTATTCCTGCATGTCGGTTTCGGCCGGGGGCCTGCGATGCAGCCGGGTATAGAGGTGGATAAAAGCCAGATACTGCCCCTGCGTGGGCGTGAAGGGTTTTGTCGAAGGACTCACGCCGGCCATCCGATTCAGTTGTTCGTGCGTGCCTCGAACGAGGAGGCACGCCATGAATGTACGCTATCGGGTCGAACTCAGCCAAATCGAGCGCACCGAACTGAGGGCGCTACTCAGCGGCGGCAAGCATGCGTCCCGCAAGCTCAAGCGAGCGCAGATTTTGCTGGCCGCCGATGCCGGGACCAGCGACGAGGGGATCGCAAGGAGCGTCGGCGTGAGCAGCTCGACCGTATACCGGACCAAGCGACGCTTCGTGGAAGGCAATCTGGAGCGGGCGCTGAGCGAAGAGCCGCGTCCCGGAGCGGAGCGCAAACTCACCGGCAAGGAAGAAGCCTTGCTGGTGGCGACCGCCTGTGCCAGCCCCCCAAAGGGCCGTGCCCGCTGGACGCTCAAGCTGCTGGCAGGCGCGATGGTCAAACTCACCGAACACAAGAGCCTGTCGCACGAGACGGTTCGGCGGCGCCTGGCCGAGAATGACCTCAAGCCCTGGCGCAAAGACATGTGGTGCATTCCGCAGGTCGACGGCGAATACGTCGCCCGCATGGAGGATGTGCTCGACCTCTATGCCGAGGCGCCCGACTCCAGACGGCCGGTGGTGTGCTTCGACGAAAGCCCGGTGCAACTCATCGGCGAAACGCGTCAGCCCATTCCGGCCAAGCCCGGCAGGCTCGAACGTTACGATTATGAGTATCGTCGCAATGGCACGGTCAATCTCTTCGTTCTGCTCGACGTTCATCGTCCCTGGCGCAAGGTCAAGGTCACCGAGCGACGAGCGGCAAGGGATTACGCCCAATGCATGCGTGATCTTGTCGACATCCATTATCCCGACGCCGAGATCATCCGGGTCGTCCAGGACAATTTATCGACCCACTCCGCCGGTGCCCTCTATCAGGCGTTCCCGCCCGCCGAAGCCAGGCGGATTTTGCGACGGCTCGAGTTCCACTACACCCCCAAGCACGCAAGCTGGCTCAACATGGTCGAGATCGAAATCGGCGTCCTGCGGGGCCAGTGTCTCGATCGCAGGATCGACGACCCCAAGCGACTGCGCCGCGAAATCGCTGCCTGGGAACGGCAGAGAAATGCCGCACGTTCCCGCATCAAATGGATGTTCACGACAGACAAGGCCCGCGCCAAAATGGGCCGCGCCTATCCCGACACTTCCAAAGAGTCATAATCACTGTGACGAGGTACTAGCCGCCGGTGTTCCCAACCCCCGCGATTACCTATGTAATTGAAAGCAAACTGACAGACATGCCTGTCCGGAAGCCGCCAGCGTAACGCGAGTAGTTAGCCGGGTCGGCGTGAAAGCGCACCGTTTTGGCTCTCTTGCACTGAGATTGTCTGGCACGCGAGTTGCTGAGAGATGTGCGGGCTTAACTCCTCATACATTCGCGCAACCGCCATGAGATGGTCAAGTCTACAGCGACTAGCGCGGGTGGTTCCTCCAACCGCCCGCGCTTCTTTTCTGTAGTCCTGTAGGCCGCACGGCGACGCCGTTCTGGAGATCGTGCCATGACCCGTGAAGAGGCTTTGGAGAACGCGATAGCGGCGATCAGAAATTGGTCCGAAGGGAAGGCCGAAACGAGCGTACTCCTCGACGCGATTGCGAAGCTTATGGCGATTGCGCCGCCGCCTAGACGACATTCAAAACAGAAGCAGCCTTTACGATCCCCAGACGAGGCATGCTGCAATGGGCAGACTCAAATTCATACCGGCTTTCGAGGCCGCAAATCGCTCTGCCGACCCCGACAAGCTCGCCGCACTCCGGGCAGCCATCCGCGAACGCGGAGGCCCTGACGAATTCGCGCTGACGAGCACAGACCTCATAGGCAAACATCCGCTTGCGCTCTTTAGGTTGCTTACGATCATCTCCGACGCGGCGGTATCCGTCGTTAATGCGGCTTGCACAGCTTGGCGGCTATACGTCCGGGCAAGCAGACCGGGCGAAGACATCGACCAAGGCGAAAGGCCTGCGCAACGCACCGGCCTCGTGCGCCACCCGAAGGCTCTCGGCCAACAATCGCTCCAGCTTGTCGCCGAGCCGCTTGCGCCAATGGCTCAGGTCCGAGCGCTCGTGCGGGAAAACGTGCTGGAAAAACTCTTCGCCGGTGAAGAACTGGAAGTACGGGTCGTGGACCCAGCGCTCGCACCCCCCCTCATCGGACAGCCCGCTTGAGCAACAACAGCCCGATCATGAAGCGGGTCTCGATCCCCGGTCTGCCGTTCTCGCTGTAGAGCGGGGCAATCTCCCCGTCGATCCAGTCCCAATCGATCCTGTCGGCAAGCAGAACCAACTCGTGCTTGATGTTGATGATCTGATCCAGCCGTGCCCGGAACAGATCGTTCGATCCCGTCGTCTTGTGCTTCTTCGGCCGCATCGTCCCTCCGGTGCACCACAGAAGCACGGTTCACAACGGAGAGGAATCCACAAAACGAATCTGCAAGGTTTGCGGCGTCCAAGCATCAAATCCCTGCAATCTCAAACGCCATCAAATCCCAGAAACAGACTCCCGCTCAATCGCTTAGAGGCTTGTTCACGGGCGACGGACTATTTGAGCCAACTGCAGCCAAAGAGTCGCAATGCGAGCAAGCTTCAAGAAAAAATCGGCGTGCACTGTGGCCCACTAGCAACACCTATATAGCGCGTCGGGGGGGCAAGGCGGCGGTCCGCAACATCGCAAAACCATCCGTCGCCGAGCCGCTGTCTTCTTATCGACGGACAGCGTAGCTGCACCAGGGACGCTGTGACAGTCCGCCGTGGGCCGCCTTGGTGTACATAGCTCACTGTGGCGGTGCAGGTATGGGCCATGAACTGGTTCCCCGCGGTCGCATCCTGACCCGACGGCGGACATCAGCCGTTCGTTCAATGCAGCTAACCCAACAGCCCGGCAAAGCTCATAGGGGGATTCGTGCGGATTGCCGTCGACCGCCTATGCTGCCAACAGCGCAAAAGAGAAGGTCGCGCCGCCTACCGGCTCGTTCGATGCAAGGAGCTCGCCTCCGTGTTCGCGCACGATGCCATAGCTGATCCAAAGGCGAGCCCCGTGCCCTCGCCAACCCGCTTAGTAGTAAAGAACGGCTCGAAGATATGGCTGATGTGATCCTTGTCGATTCCAGA
>NZ_JBVAPG010000324.1:0-3853 GCF_055413685.1 Bradyrhizobium sp. LeoA1Lang
TCGACAACACCAGCTCGACGGTCTGGCGCTTGTATTCTTCGGTAAATGACCGACGTTGACGTTCCATTCAACACCTCCGGGCTCAATGAGCCTACTACAGGTGTCCACTCATTCGGAGGAGGTTCAGTCACCAGCACTACTTCGCGGCGCGGGGCAGGACGCGCAGCACGGGCGGGCGATCCTCGCCGCGGGTGCCTGTGACGATCAGCAGCGAGGCCGCGAGCAGGATCGCGACGGTCAGTCCAACCGTTACCAGTCCGACAGGTGTCTTCAACATGCTCTGGTCGCGATCTCAGTCATCGCGCCTTGCGTTGGTTGACGATTCTGAAACCACCGGATCAGGTCGAAAGCAGCATCGCCATCGTGACCTTGATCGACAGCATTGTCCGCGTGACCACAACACACAGTGACAACGCGCCGATCGTGACCGAGGTGGCGGTCGCGCTCGCCAGTCGGGACGGGACTGCTGGCGCGGGGCGGCTCTTGGAGCCGGCCGTGCCGTGCGACCATGTCATGGTCCAAATCCTCACATGCGCGGGCGAATCACCCACGTCGTCTGCTGGAGGATTCGCAATCGTCGCCGGCAATATTGCGGCGGCGACCGTGCGAAAAATGGCAAAATCACGGCGTAGTGGGAGGTTTTGCCCGTAATTTTACGGGCTATACCCGGAATTCCCGCTATTCAGGCCCCTGCGGCGATGCCCGCGGTGTCGTCGATTTCGGCCACCTGTCGCCAGTCCATCGCGACGAAGCCGGGCACGTGCTCGACCCGCCTGAGCCAGGCGCGGATCGCCGGAAAGGTGGCGAGGTCGAAATCGCAGCGGTCGGCGAGGTGGGTGTAGCCGTAGAGCGCGATGTCGGCGACCGTGAGCTGGTCGGCGGCGAAGAAGCGCGCGATCTTGAGATGGTTCTCCATCACTTGCAGCGCGGCATAGCCTCGCTCCATCCAATCCTCCAGCGCGTGGGTCTGGAGGTCGCGGCCGCCCTTCACCAGCGACAGCCAGAAATAGGCCGCGCCGATATTCGGCTCCAGCGCATGCTGTTCGAAGAACATCCACTGCAGCGCCTCCGCCCGGTCGATCACCGACTCCGGCGCGAGCGGCGTGCCGCCGGCGACATACCAGAGGATGGCGTTGGATTCGGCGAGATAGCGTCCGTTCCCGACTTCAAGCAGCGGCACCTGGCCGCTCGGGTTCTTCGCCAGAAACTCCGGCGTGCGGCTCTCGCCGCGCAGGATGTCGATCTCGACGGCCTCGTAGGGCGTATTCAGCAGCGCCAGCGCAAGGCGAACCTTGTAGCTGTTGCCGGAGCGCTGCATCGAATAGAGCTTGTACATCTTGCCCGAGTTCACCAATCGAAGGGCGTTAGCGGCTGATGGCGCCGCAAACGCAACCCCACAATGATGCCGATGGGGGTGCGTCGCAAGACCTGCAGGATGGAAAAAGTCGAAAACCGCTCCCGCAACGCACGCCTGCAGAATGATTCCATTGGCGCAGCAACGATCACGCCTCTGCTATCAGGTGATCACAGCGGGTCTGATCGAGGGTGTGCGAAGTAAAGCTGCGGCAAAAGTGCCGAGGAAACCCTGCTTTTCGCTTGCCGCTGCACCGCAACAGTCCTAGAAAAGGTCGTGCGCCGTTGTGCGTTCTTTCCACCAAAATTTGGAGACGATGATGTCCTTCCTGTCCGCTGCGCTTGACCGTGTGAAGCCGTCCGCGACGATCGCGGTCACGGATAAAGCACGCGCGCTGAAAGCGGCGGGCCGCAATGTCATCGGGCTGGGCGCCGGCGAGCCGGACTTCGATACGCCTGCCAACATCAAGCTGGCGGCGATCCATGCGATCGAGGCCGGCAAGACCAAGTACACCGATGTCGGCGGCATTCCCGAGCTGAAGGAGGCGATCATCGCCAAGTTCGAGCGCGAGAACGGCCTCAGCTACAAGCCGAACCAGGTGATCGTCGGCACCGGCGGCAAGCAGGTGCTCTACAACGCGCTGATGGCGACCATCAATCCGGGCGATGAGGTCATCATTCCCGCGCCCTATTGGGTGAGCTATCCGGAAATGGTCGCGCTCGCCGGCGGTGAATCGGTGCCGGTGGTGTGCACGGCCGAGCGCGGCTTCAAGCTCAGCGCAGAGGATCTGGAAAAGGCGATCACGCCGAAGACCAAATGGATCATCCTCAACTCGCCGTCGAACCCGACCGGCGCCGCCTATACCCGCGCCGAACTGAAGGCGATCACCGACGTGCTGGTGAAGCATCCGCATGTCTGGGTGATGACCGACGACATGTACGAGCACCTCGTCTATGACGACTTCGCCTTCACCACGCCGGCGCAGATCGAGCCGAAGCTCTACGACCGCACGCTGACGGTGAACGGCGTCTCCAAGGCCTATTGCATGACCGGCTGGCGCATCGGCTATGCCGGCGGGCCCGCGCAGCTCATCAAGGCGATGGCGACGATCCAGTCGCAGTCGACCTCGAACCCGTCGTCGATCTCGCAGTGGGCCGCCGTCGAAGCGCTCAACGGTCCGCAGGATTTCATTCCCGTGAACAACAAGGTGTTCAAGGAACGGCGCGACCTCGCGGTTTCGATGCTGAACCAGGCGACCGGCATCGACTGCCCGCGGCCGGAAGGCGCGTTCTACGTCTATCCGTCCTGCGCCGGCACGATCGGCAAGACATCGCCGAGCGGCAAGGTGATCGAGAACGACGAGGACTTCGTCACCGAGCTCTTGGAGAGCGAGGGTGTCGCGGTCGTGCACGGTTCGGCCTTCGGCCTCGGCCCGGCGTTCCGCATCTCCTACGCCACCAAGACCTCGGATCTCGAGGATGCCTGCAAGCGCATCCAGCGCTTCTGCGGCAATCTGCGATAGTCCGATCGGTCGAGCGAGATTGAGAGGCCCGCGCAAGCGGGCCTTTTTATTGTTCTTGAAGATGACGGAGCGCAACTTGGTTGCGCCGCCAATCTGGTACTGCCTTGAAGCTTGTGGCATAGACGAGCACGCGCCGCGGGCGGGCGCGATCCTTCGTTTCACCTCACGTCACATCTTTTCAGCCGGAGATATCTTCATGCGTCGCTTCGTTCTTCGCGCGGGCACGGCCATCGTCATGCTCGCATCCGTCATCACCGGCGCCAGCGCGCAGCAGCCGGAGCGCGTGCGGGTTGGGGTCCTGGAATGTCGCGGCGGCGCCAGCGTCGGCTTCATCGTGGGGTCGGTCACCCATCTCGGCTGCGTGCTGCGCGCCGAGGGCGTGCCGGAGGACCGCTACATCGCGACGATCCAGAAGGTGGGCCTCGATATCGGCATCACCGAGGAGACGGCGCTGGCGTGGGGCGTCTACGCGCCGGTTTCGCGGATCGGGCCTGGTGACCTCTCCGGCAATTATGCGGGCGCGCAGGGCAGCGCGACGCTCGGCGTCGGTGTCGGCGGCAACGTGCTGGTCGGCGGCTCCAACAATTCGATCGCGCTGCAGCCGCTGAGCCTGCAAGGCCAGGTCGGCCTCAACGTGGCCGCCGGCCTAGCGAGCCTGGAACTCCGGCCGGGGCGCTAAGGCCAGTGCCGTAGGGTGGGCAAAGCGAAGCGTGCCCACCCTACGACTTTGACGAAGACACATGCGCGATGCCAGTTGATGTGCCCTCGCCCCTTGTGGTAGAGGGCAGCTCAGGCGCGGGCCACCAACACGTTTGGGTGAGGGGTTCTCTCCACGAGTACCGTCGCTTGTGGAGACAACCCCTTGTATCTGCACGGGCATGATTTGTGCGATGGAAGCGATTTAGCGTCTTGGCCGGTGGCCACCGGCCAAGACGCGTGGCGAAGTCGCCCGTTACCCCCTCCGGCCACAACCGTGG
>NZ_JBVAPG010000325.1:0-3844 GCF_055413685.1 Bradyrhizobium sp. LeoA1Lang
TCTTCCACGGTACAGGTCTCCTTCCACCCCATCGGCAAGGTCCTCCTTGCCGACCAGTTGACCTGTTACCCATGTCGCCGGTCTATTCTGTTACCCATGTAGCCGGTCAGGACCCGCGCCACCTTCTTCCACAAGGGGAGAAGGGAAGGCGGTCTCGTCGTTCGACCCAGATATTCCGACCTGCGGAACATGACGCCGCCTCTGGCATCGGAGGCGGCGTTTGCCGTTTGGCACCCGACAAAATCTGTGTACGAATGGGCCAAGACCGGTCATATCAGGCCGTCCGAACAAGGGAGAAAACACAATGCGTGAAGCCGTTATCGTTTCCTATGCACGCACGGGACTGGCGAAGTCCGCCCGCGGCGGGTTCAACATCACTCCGCCGATGTCGCTGGCGGCGCACGCCATCAAGCATGCCGTCGAGCGCGCCGGCGTCGACAAGGACTATGTCGAGGACTGCTATCTCGGCAATTGCGCGCACGGCGCGCCGAATATCGGCCGCCAGGCCGCGCTGCTCGCCGGCCTGCCGAAGTCGACCGCCGGCGTCTCGGTGAACCGCTTCTGCTCCTCGGGGCTGCAGACCATCGCGATGGCCGCCAACTCGATCCGTTCCGACGGCGCCGAATGCATCGTTGCCGGCGGCGTCGAGAGCATCTCGATTCCCGGCGGCGGCACGCCGAAGGAATCGGTCGATCCTGAGTTGCTCAAGACCGCGCCCGACATCTTCATGGCGATGATCGACACCGCCGACATCGTCGCCGAGCGCTACAAGCTGAGCCGCGAATACCAGGACGAGTTTTCGCTGGAGTCGCAGCGCCGCATGGCGGCCGCGCAGCAGGCCAACAAGTTCAAGGACGAGATCGTCCCGATGAAGACCAAGATGAAAGTGGTCGACAAGGTGACGAAGGAAGAGAGCATCAAGGACTATGTCGTCGACCGCGACGAGTGCAACCGTCCCGACACCACGATCGAGGGTCTTGCCAAGCTCGAGCCGGTGAGGGGGCCGGGCAAGTTCATCACCGCCGGCAATGCCAGCCAGCTCTCCGACGGCGCCGCGGCCGTGGTGCTGATGGAAGCCAAGGATGCCGAGAAGCGCGGCCTGGAGCCGCTGGGCCGCTTCGTCGCCTGGGCGACCGCCGGTTGCGAGCCGGACGAGATGGGCATTGGCCCGGTCTTCGCGGTGCCGAAGCTGTTGAAGCGCCACGGCCTGAAGATCGACGATATCGATCTCTGGGAGCTCAACGAAGCCTTCGCCAGCCAGTGTCTGTACTGCCGCGACCAGCTCGGCATCGATCCCGAGAAGTACAATGTCAACGGCGGCTCGATCGCGATCGGCCACCCCTTCGGCATGACCGGCGCGCGCCTCACCGGCCACCTCCTGCAGGAAGGCCGCCGCCGCAAGGCCAAGTGGGGCGTCGTCACCATGTGCATCGGCGGCGGTCAGGGCGGCGCGGGCCTCTTCGAGATCTATAGCTGAGAACGGCTTCGGCTGAACGCCACATGAACCAACGCACGGCGCCTCAAGCGCCGTGCTTTTTTGTGTGTCGCGCTCTCTCCTCCCGTCATCGTCCGCGAAGGCGGACGATCCAGTATTCCAGAGACGTCAGCGCTTTGCTGAGGGGCCGCGGCGTACTGGATGCCCCGCCTGCGCGGGGCATGACGGCGAGGTATGCGTCTGCGCAACTGGATACCGCAACAGCCATTTCGGCTTCGCCAGCGCATCTCACGCAAACCCCAATCGAACCGGTTCTTTTCTCGCTGCGTCTCACCACCGATGGGGGTGTGACATCAGCCACTGTCTGGCCCTGCCGGATGGGCTGGAGTCTGCGCGCTATGCAGGAAAGGGATCCAATGCGTTTGATTGCTAATTGTCTTGTCACTACCAGCCTGGTGCTGGTCACCGCGCTTGCCGCTTTGCCTGCGCGCGCGGCTGACGTCGATGCCGCTTCGATGGTGGATGCGGTGACCGTCTATCCTGATGGCGCGAGGGTCACCCGCGTCATCACGCTCGATCTGCCGTCCGGCGACAGCACGCTGGTCGCCAAGGATTTCCCGCTGTCGCTCGACCCATCCTCACTGCGTGTCGAAGGCGACGCGGACGGCGAGCTGACGATCGGCTCGATCGACACGCGGCAGCCGCGGGCGGCGCCGCCGCTGAACCTGCCCGAGCTCGACAAGCGGATCGAGGCGTTGAAGGATGAGCGCGCCAATCTCCAAGGGGCGATCGACGCCGCCAAGGCGCGCCGCCAGTTCGCCGAGCGTTTTGCGGAGGCCGCCCCGGTCGGCATCGGCGAAAAGGGCGAGGCGCGGCCGCTGTCCGAATGGCGCGCCGCTTTTGCCGCCGTTTCCGAGGAGATCGCGATCGCCGATACCGCGACCCGTGAAGCCGAGCGCAAGCAGCGCGACCTCGACCGCGAGATCGCGCGGCTGGAATCCGATCGCGCCGCCAAGCCGCCGAGCAAGCTCGAGGTCCGTATCGACCTCGCCGCCGCGACTGCCACGAAAGCCACCCTTCGCATCACCTATTCGGTGCGCAATGCGCGCTGGGCGCCGATCTATGACGCACGCCTCGATACCGGCGCCAAGGACCGAAAACCCTCGCTGGAGCTGGTGCGCCGCGCCGAGATCACGCAGTCGACCGGCGAGGACTGGTCGAATGTCGCGCTCGGCCTCTCCACCGTGCGCATTGCCCGCGGCGGCAGCGCGCCCGAATTGAATTCGCTGCTCGTGCAATATCCTCAGCCGCCGCGCCCGGTGCCGCTGTCAAGCGCCGTGCCGGAGCTGGCGCAGCCGGCGCCCGCATTGCGCGCGGCGCCGGCTGCAAAGGCCGCCGACGCGTTTGATGCGCGTGAGCGCGCGGACGAGCAGCAGGCGGTGGCCGAGATCGGCGACTTCCAGGCCACCTTCAAAATCCCCGGCCGCGTCAGCCTCGGCGCCAGCGAAGGGGCCAAGAGCCTGCGCATCGGAAGCAACGTGATCGCGCCGGAACTGACGATCCGCGCCGTGCCGGTGCTCGATCCGACGGCGTTCCTGGAGGCGAGCTTCAAGCAGGCCGAGGACGCGCCGCTGTTGCCCGGCCGCGTCGCCATCTATCGTGACGGCGTCTTCGTCGGCCGCGGCCAGATCGCTTCCGCCGGCAAGGATGAGGTGGTGCGGCTCGGCTTCGGCGCCGACGACAAGGTCAAGATCGAGCGCTCGGTGGTCAAGCGCAACGAGGGCTCGGCCGGCCTGATCGTGACGACGTCGAAGACCGACGAACGCGCCTTCAAGACCAGCGTGCGCAACGGCCATGATTTCCCGATCCGTATCGCGATCGAGGATCAGCTCCCGGTCAGCGAAAACGAGGAGATCGTGGTCGAGATGCTGCCGCAGACCACGGCGCCGACCGCGACCAATCTGCGCGACAAGCGCGGCGTGCTGCAATGGACGTTCGATGCCAAGCCAGGCGAGCTCAAGGAGATCAACTTCGCCTGGCGCATCCGCTGGCCCAAGGACAAGGGCGTCGTCATGACGCCGGCGGGGTGAGCGGTTCTTACCTCGCCCCGCTCTTGCGGGGAGAGGTCGGATTGCGAAGCAATCCGGGTGAGGGGCTCTCTCCGCGAACACGTCTGTCACCGTGATCGTGGAGAGAGGCCCGCACCCCCACCCAACACCCCGCGAAAACGGGGTGGGGGTGGAGTGCGACCATGGCCCTGCCGGAGTGGGCGCCGTCCCGCGGCCCGCAGTCGGGGTCGGGGGCGGTGGTGGGTGCGGGGGGGGGGGGGGACGGGGGGGGGGGGTGGGGGGCGCCGCGGGTGGGGGGGGGGGGGGCCGGGGGGGGGGGGGGGGGGGGGGGGGGGGGGGG
>NZ_JBVAPG010000326.1:0-3794 GCF_055413685.1 Bradyrhizobium sp. LeoA1Lang
GCTGTGCGAAACTACGACGCGAGGCTCGATAACGCCCGAGGGCAGCTTGCATCAAGGTCTTAGGCGCATGTCTCCAAACGTCGATAATGTGGATGCGTACCATCCAAAAAATCAATTTTACCAATGTCGCGGAATGTTGCATTGACAGCACCTTGACGCTCGACGAATCACGTCACTGCTTCCGTCGCGCGGCGCGGCTGAAAGGCAGTGCGTTCGCGTCGAAGCGCCTAATGGAAGCAGCAGCATGGCAGATCAATTCGCGAAGGAAATTGTTGCACGAACAAGGAAAACGCTGTCGGCGGCCGCGAGACATCGACCACCACGGAACTGACTTGGTGTGGCATCCAGTCACTGGAGTTGCGGACATCATCTGCGTGGCGCAGTCCTACGCGATCGACGATTGAGATGAACACGGATGACGCCTGATCGAATCTCAAGTCTATCGGCGACGCACCTGTCCGCGGCGTGGTCGCTGAGAAGGCCTGAACGGGGAGGCGCGTCGTCGTTTCCGGAATGGGCGGGACCGGCGGCGCTTCCATTTATAGGGGGATGCGAAGGCCGCTCCGCCAGTGACCCGATTGCAACTCCGAGCTCAGGATAAGGGCCAAGCTCAAAACGCTGCCCGAGCATTAAATCGCCCGCAAGCAGCTGGTAGATCTCGAGGCCGCGCCCAATCTACCGCGCGCGAGCGCAAGGTGCGCGTGGCGCTGAACAACGCCTCTGCCTTCGGCGGAACAAACGCGCTTCTGGCATTCAACCAAATACATTTAGGAGAAAGTCTGTCCACAGTCTCGCCGGTTGAACGGCAGCATGGCTTCGGCGCGTGGTGCGCGTCTTGCTTAACGAGAGAAAAACACACGTAACTGCCAGCAAATCGCGCTACCGGCTGTCGGAGTTCCGACATCGCCGTCTTCAAATTGGGCACGGCTGGCATAAAAGCTCGTCTGATGCCGTCGCCTCTCAACGCGCGGTGGCTCGGTGTTCGAGTTCATATTGTGAAGGAGCGTCATGACCACCATCGCAACTGCCGCACCCGCGCCGGTGTCGAGAACTTGGTACAAAATCCTCTACGTTCAGGTGCTGATCGCGATCCTGATTGGCGTCGTCGTCGGTTGGCTGTGGCCGTCGCTCGCGACCAGCGATTGGGTCAAGGCGCTTGGTGACGGGTTCATCAAGCTGATCAAGATGGTCATCGCGCCCATCATCTTCTGCACCGTGGTCTCGGGCATTGCGCACATCCAGCATGCGAAAAAGGTCGGCTGGGTCGGCCTGAAGGCGCTGGTCTATTTCGAGATCGTCTCCACTTTTGCCTTGTTGCTCGGCCTTCTGATGGGCAATCTTTTCCAGTCGGCCACGGCCTTGCGGCCAAGCCCGATGCCGCAGCCGTCGCCAACTACGTGGAGCAGGCGGAAGCTTCGAAAACCGTCGATTTCATCCTCAATATCATTCCCGACAGCGTGGTCGGCGCGCTGGCGCGCGGCGACATCCTGCAGGTACTCTTATTTGCCATCCTGTTCGGCTTCTCGCTCATGGCGCTGGGTGAGCGCGGCGAGAAGTTGCGCGGCATGATCGACGACACGGCGCACGCGGTGTTCGGCGTCATCGCTATTGTCATGAAGGCCGCGCCGATCGGCGCGTTCGGCGCCATGGCCTTCACGGTCGGCAAGTTCGGGCCGTCGGCGCTCGGCAATCTAATCGGCCTAATCGCACTGTTCTAGGCCACGGCCGCGCTGTTCGTGGTGATCGTGCTCGGTCTGATCGCGCGCTCCGTTGGCTTTTCGATCTTCAAGTTTATCGCTTATATCAAAGACGAGCTCTTGCTCGTGCTCGGCACCTCGTCCTCGGAAAGCGCGCTGCCGCAGTTGATGAAGAAGCTTGAGCGGCTCGGCTGCTCCAAGCCCGTGGTCGGGCTCGTGGTGCCGACCGGCTACTCGTTCAACCTCGATGGCACCAACGTCTACATGAGCTTGGCAACGTTATTTATCGCGCAGGCGCTCGGGGTCGATCTTACCTTCGGCCAACAGCTCACGATCCTGATCGTGGCGATGATGACCTCGAAAGGCGCAAGCGGTATCACCGGGGCCGGCTTCATCACGCTCGCGGCGACGCTATCAGCGGTTAATCCGGCGCTAGTGCCTGGCATGGCAATCGTGTTCTCGATCGATAAATTCATGAGCGAGGTGCGCGCCCTTACCAATATCACGGGCAACGGTCTTGCCGCGGTGTTCGTGTCCTGGTGGGAAGGCGAGCTCGACCAAGCCACGCTCCATGCGCGGCTCAACCAGGAAAGCGATCGTTGTCCCTTGTTAACTGCAGTAGGTGCGCGATACCGCTGATCACGAGGCGGTTGTCCCTCGAAAACGGGGCCGTGGCAGTTAAGGGATCGATCCGTCGCCGATTTTCGTCCATCAGTCACAACAGATCTCGGTTATGCCACCCACCGCTCTCATCCCTCGGTGGTGCTATCGCATACGTGACGCGGCACCAGACATTACTACTGCGCGGCGGGCGATATACCCATTTTCGAGCGGCCAGAAATGTCACTGATTGCTGCGAGAATCGCGTCCATTTGCGTTTTTGTGCCGATGCTAACGCGGATACAGTCTTCAAGACCTTCATCAGGGAAAAAGGCAACGAGTATCTTTTGCCTTTCCAAAGCCAGCTGCCATCATCTGCCGTCGTGTCCCGCGGGCACACGGACTAGCAAGAAATTTGCGTCGGAGGGCGTTGCAGACAATCCAAGTTGTGACAGTGCGCTCGCCACTCGTTCTCTTTCCTGCGTGATGTGCCTATGGTTATCTTCGTAGATGGCGCGGTGCGCAAGAACGCTGATGCCCACCGCGTGACCGATCACATTCATGTTGAAGACGTTCTGGATGTTGCGAAGCCTTCCGATAAGCTCTGGGTGGCCTAGTCCGAAGCCGACGCGAATGCCAGCGGCGGCGTAGCTCTTCGAAAATGTTCTTAAGATCAGAAGAGTCGGATAGCGGCTTAGGAGGCGTAGGCCATTATCAGGCGCAAAATCGACATACGCCTCGTCCAACACGACTAGACGGTCCGATTCTGCCACAAGGCGTTCGATGTCAGCGATCGGAATGAACGTTCCGGTTGGATTATTCGGATTAGCTACCAGAACGAACTTCGCGGCTTTTTCGCAACCCAACAACAATTGCTCTATAGGCAAGGACTGAGGTTCGTCACATCTGACTTCGAGAAGTTGAGCCCCTTGCAACATAGCAAGTTTGCGATTGAATGAAAAACCTGGAGACAGCATTGCCACGCTCTCGCCCGGGGGCAAGAAAGGCTCTGTAGATCAGCCCCAGAATCTCAGATGATCCATTGCCGGCAATCACATGATCCGTCGCTACGCCGTACGCATTGGCAGCTGCTTCCCGCAAGCTGAGGTTGTCATCTTCGGGATAAAGATACTGCCGCTCAAGGGCGGTAATTGCACTTTGCCATACGATCGTTGGCAGTGGAAATGGGTTCTCATTGGTATCTAGCTTCACGTAAGTTGCATCCGGCGCAGTCCGGCCGGCCGGCGGAGCATTCAACTGTCTCGCTGTCTGCGAAAGAGAAGACAGCACATTCTGCAATTTTGCATCCGACATCGTGTTCTTCCTTTGATTCGCCGGGGACAATCGCGGTTTGAAATGGACCCCGATTTTGGGACCACGTGCTTAGTTGGAAGGGGCTGCTCCGTTTGATAGACGGAGCGCATGATGACGACAAAGACGAGACGCAAGATCGACGCGGCACTGAAGGCAAAGATCGCGCTGGAAGCGGTGCGGGAA
>NZ_JBVAPG010000327.1:0-3765 GCF_055413685.1 Bradyrhizobium sp. LeoA1Lang
AAGCCTTCGTGGTAACGCTTGTCATGGCGTGGTCTCCAGCCCGGCGCGTCAACGCCGGGTGATTCGAGGTTGATCACCCCGGAGACTACGCCACTTTCAATTCCAACCGCTTTTCGGACGGCACCCTCCTCTGCAATGGCGAAGGCGATCGCAGTGCCAGCCCCTCCTGAACCAACCACGAGCGCGCGGCGTCCTTCAACGCGTTGACCTCTGCTCAGCAATCCCTTGACGAAGCCGATGCCGTCGAGAATGTCTCCACGCCAGCGGCCGTCCTCGTCACGCCGCATGACGTTCACAGACTGCACGTGACGTGCCCGTTCTGTAAGGATGTCCGCATGATGCACCGCCGCGAGCTTATGCGGGATGGTGACGATCAGACCTGCCATGTTTTGGATCGTTCGCAATCCCGTCAAGAAGGTCTTCAATTCGGTGGGGTTGACATGCAGGGGGACGCAGACAGCATTGAAACCATTTGCACGAAACAGAGCGCTCCAGACTTCCGGTGCGCGAACCTGCCGGATCGGATCTCCAACGATGCCAAGGATTTGCGTCGAGCCATCGACGATCTTGTGCATCAGGCGACCTCCTCGGCCGTGAGCAGGTAGGCGAGCTCGTAGATCGCTGAATGCTTAACTGGGGCCTTCACGGCCTCCTTGAGCAAGACGAGCACGGCAGGAACGGCCGCCGTCAGCTCAAGATGGCCCGTGCTCTCCACCCTCACGACAGCATCGCAAATGTCTTTGCAGTCTTGGCGCTCGGGTCGCTTTCGCGTGTTTTCATGCGGGTCGTATCGGGAGCGGCGACGCCAAGATGTGCGCCGCAGATACTCTTGGAGATGCCATCGCGGCAGGCTCCGTTGCCGGGCGCGCAGTCCAGGCAGGATTTGCCGGTGCCGATCGGGCCGAGGATGACGAGACGATTGTGATCGCGGACTCATCTGCAGGTGGCGAGGTTTCGGAACAGTGAGCGGTCGAGACGACGAGCGGTGCTATACGACATTCTCCATAGCTGCGGCTTGCCAGAGCGTGAGCCGCTTGCGGGCGGCGCCATTGACTCGTGCCACCTCGAAGATATTCGCACTCCGCTCAAAAGCGCTCCACCACTATTCGGACCTTCTCCTCGCACCTCCATCGTCGCGGGCGGCGCTCAGCTCGACGCAACGCTAATCACTTTCCTGCCTAGCATAAAGTATGGCATTTGCCATGGTTGCACCTCCACCGGCCAGAGGGGCCGGCTTCCAGATCGAACGCTGTCCTCCAGGCGTGACAGATATCAAAGCCGCCGCTGGCCGAACGACTGCGGCACCCAAAGCAGTGCGTCACTCGGCCGGACCGCACTTTCACCGTGCCCCCAAGCAATCGGCGTGCCACCGAGGACGTTGTGCAGACCCTGCTGAGGGGTAAAAGCATGCGCTTCGCGCCACGCCTTCGGAATACTTGAGCATCAGTCTCGAGTTGCGGACATAAGTCTTGACCGAACACTGCTGAACACGACAACACAGAGCGATGGTCAAGATCGTTCAGGGAGGTCATGGCGCGCCTTTACGAGCGAGCGCTGCAGCAGAGGCGTCTGACACTAGCGGGCTTCCAAGCACTGGCGCGGGCGTTCATTACAAGCTGCTGGGGAGACGAAACGAGTTCCTAACGGGTAACCATCCGCGATGTCGCCGATATCGCCGTCGCGCTCACGGCCGTGATCTGGTTAGGGCCAACCGCCGCGCACATTGACATCAAGTTGATCCTTGGAGCTTCTCCGTGCCTGCAAGAAATGGGGTCCCCGTGATCGCCATTGTTCGTTGCAGTCGCCATCTACGGAGTTGGCCATGTTCAAGGAGAGTTGGAAGGCAGCGCGGACGAATTAAGATCTGCAATTGGGCAGCGAGGCGAAGACGAAATTGCCGTCGTCAGGTTCCCGAGCTGCAGCGGTTTCTGGACAAGAGGAGACGAGGTCGAAGCCATGCCTGACGGGGCCCAAAAAATGGATTGCGCGCTCGCCATCATTGCCGAAGGACGCCCGATGAAACAGGTTTGCGAGGCTCTCGGGGTAGCGCGCTCAAATGTGGCGGCGAAGCTTGCTTGCTGATTGGCAGGATAGGCGCTCGGCACGAAATATTGATCATGAGCCTGGTTGAAGAAAGTCGGCGGGCCATGCCGACACTTGCCAGGTTATGCTTATTTCGCGTGTGGGTTTGCTTGGCCGCGAACAGGACGGGATATGTGCGGCTTCAGTTAAAAGACCGTGACGCGACTAGACTGCCTTTCATGCCGAAGCTTGACGCCGCGATGGCCGCGTAACGTCGCCATCGTGTTCGAACGTCATAGGGATCAGCATCCCGTAGCACACTGAAGTATCACTTCTCACGCGAATTTCACCGCAGGACTAAATTATCGTTGCGAGGCGGTCTCCGTACGTATGGGGGCGAACAGCGTCCTCGGCACTGGATACCGCTCCGCAAGTCGAATGACACCAGGTAATGTTGCGATACCTCGCGCTTCGATCGTGAGGTCGCCATTGGGGACGCCATCCGCGAGCAGACGTTGGAGTTTAGTACGAGGAGCGCGACTGTCGTCGTTTGACCATTCGGATTGTCGTGTCCAACCGTGGCCGGTTGAAGACGTTGACGTCTGGAGTCCGACAGTAGGCTCCAACTGTTCCGCCGATGCTGCGGCGAAGCACATGCCGCTGCCTTCTTCAAGCAACGCTCGCGCGACCGCTTTCGCGGCACGCCGATTGCTGGAAAACGGTGAAGGAGCCGTTACGACCATGGCGATTTCCAGTCAACGGCTCAGGACTTCGCATGGAACTTGCTCGATTGATGCAAATCAATGCCATAGACTCTGGACGGTTGACTGCAGTCTCGCCGATTGAAGCACTGCCACGTCATCGCGGGTGCCGCTGTTCTATGCGCAGCAGCGGTGTTGGTTCCCATCGCATCTGGAGGGCGGCAGGGAGACCTGTCGGATCCAAATGGGGCGTCGGCTTCGCGGCCAGCCGGACGAGTCGAGTCTGCAGCCGGCCTTTGACATGTTGGTGCTACGTCATGAGGTGCTGCTTGACACCGTTGCGCTAGACGATAACGAGCCGTTCCAGCAGATCGAGTCGGCGGAGTCGGCCTGGCCTTGAAGAACCGAAACGCTCGGACACCAGGAGGCGAAGCTCTCGCAGCTGGTGCGTCAAAAGCAGGAGCGAACGTCGAGACAGGTTGGGCGTGAGCCGATGGCTTTGCCGTCTGATGGTTGCCAATGCGTCAATTTTGTAAGGTCTTGAGCGTATGGAGCAGATCGTGCCCCCCGAAGCCGCCACGAAACTCCCATCAGCTATGGAAATGCAGAGAGAAGATGAACTGCTCTGCAGCTCGCTTCGTGCTCGCACTGTAGGCACGATTCGAAATGCTGGCGGTGGACATATCGGTTCCTCTCTTTCGCTGATCGAGATTCTCTACTGCTTGTTTTTTCGATTTCTGCGCATCGATCCACTGAAGCCAAGCGACCCCAACAGAGATCGCTTCATTTTAAGTTCTTGCCAAGGTGCAGTGGCGCTCTTTGCAGTAATGGAGCATCGTGGCTTCTTGCCGCCATTTTCGCTGGAGCGCTTTCTTGCGCGCGGCTCTGAACTGACAATGTTTCCAACAACCAGCAGGTCCCGTCGCGGAGTTGGTTGGAATTAGGGTTGGCGTAGGCTCCGGGGTGATCAACCTCGAATCGTCCGGCGTTGAAGCGTCGGACTGGAGACTACGCCATGAGGCAACCTACCACGAAGCCTGAT
>NZ_JBVAPG010000328.1:0-3751 GCF_055413685.1 Bradyrhizobium sp. LeoA1Lang
CGCCCGACCGCCGACAACGGCAAGATCGGCGGACCGTTGACACAGGCGATGAGAAAAAAGATCGCCGACGGCGGCTTCGAGACCCCCTACCGACTGCGAAAGCAGATCGTCGAGGCGGTGTTCGGACGCCGGCGGTCTGCGGCGCTCGGAAATCGTCGGCCTGGATTGCGGCCGCGACCAGACCGAGGACGGCCGCGGCTGGGTCGAGATCCTCGACAAGGGCATGATCGTCACCCTGCGGGGCAAAAGCGGCTGGCGGGAGGTCGAGATCGGCAGCGGCTCATCCGACGGCACCTGCCCGATCGTCGCCCTGCAGATCTGGCTGAAGCTGGCCCGGATCGGCCACGGGCCGCTGTTTCGCTTGGTGCGCGGTCAAGGCAAGGACGTCGGGCCGGACCGGCTGACCGACCAGCAGGTCGCCCGGCTGGTCAAACGCGCGGCGCTCGCCGCCGGAGTGCGCGGCGATCTTCCGGAAGGCGAACGGGAGACGAAATTTGCCGGACATTCCCTTCGTGCCGGCCTCGCCTCCTCCGCGGAGGTCGACGAGCGCTACGTGCAGAAGCAGCTGGGCCATGCCAGCGCCGAGATGACCCGGCGCTATCAGCGGCGCCGCGACCGCTTCCGCGTCAATCTGACCAAGGCGGCGGGGCTCTGAGGCCGCTCCCCGCTGATTAGAACCGATATGCCCAATCGCGCATTCCGATAAACATGATGCACCACGACTGGTCGATAAGTTTGTTCCACGCGTAGCAACAGTGATCGAGGATGTCGTTGTAGGATTTGAACACGCGGTTTGAAAGCCAGTTGTCACGAAGGAACTGCCAGACGCTCAAAAGTCAGGATCAACTCGACGTGCAGACTCCACACAGGTCGAGAGAACGGCTAGTCGCCGAGCGTACGGCGCTGATCAACCAGTTGCGCGCCATTCTTTTGGAGCGTGGATTGGCGGCTTGCGAAGGCTCAGTCTTCCAGTCGACGATGATATTCATCGGGCCTCCCTTCTTTGTTGCTGTCCAATCAGTCGGCGAGCCCGATCATCACGGACAGCATGTTGTTCAGCGCCAGCATATCGGCGCCTGACAGATGGCCTATCGCCGGGCCACATTTCGTACGCGGATAGGCCAGAACCTTGTCGACCATGACCCTGTGAGACGAGTTTGAGACCGTTCGAGGCCGTCGGCTCGATGGTGAGCCGATATAGCGGGGCATCGGCGATCGTGCCGGTGAGCAAGACCACGAGCGCGCTGTCCGCCGCATTGAGCACATCGGACTGGATGACGACCGCCGGACGGGGCTTGCCGTAGTCGCCCTGTGCCGAAACCGTGACGAGATCCCCTCTCCTCACGATTCAGGCCATTCAGTCGCGGCGGCAATGAAATCCAGCGCCTCAGCTTCCTCGGGCCGGCCGCGCAGCAGCAATCCCTGCCGCCTGGCTTCGGCGGCAAATTCCGGCTTGTGGGGATCAGGCACCCAGATACGCAGCTGCTTCATGCCGCGATGCTGCTGCTGTTGGCGGTAGCGCTGAAACTTGGTCAGGCCGTCATCGGTGTGCTTGGGCCGCGCCATATGAGATCTCCATCAGTTGCGCGCTACTTTACTATAAAGGTTGGCGCTACCAAACTGTTTCATGAATTAGGCCCGCATTTTCGTTTTCTTCAGCAGGGCATTCATCTGCGCCATCAGGATCGGCCCGAGCGAGAACTCCCCTGCCCCGGCTTTCGCCGTCAGGCCGCGCAGATAGCCGCCGGCGGAATTGATGGTGGCGCTCCGCTCGAGGATGCAAGCGACGACGATCGCGGCCTGACCTCACCCATAACGCGCTGCGCCTCCTCCCAAGCGCTGGGACTGATCCCGAGCATCGGCCGGACCACAGCGGCCGTCGCCAGGAAATCGCGCCAATTCGAAATCTGGCCGTGCTTGGCGTAATCGGCCAGGCCGCCACACGCCTGCAGTACCATTCCTAAGGGATAGCTCCCCTCCCCTCGGCGCTTGTTGGTCTGGCGAAGGCCTAGCCGCCCTGCCTTTTTTGAAGGCTGGTTCAAGATCAATAAAGGGGTTTGGATTTGAATTCTGTTTGTGCGGCTCAGAATGGGCCTCATTGGAGTCCAGATTCGACATCTTGACGTGTGATTTCAGCAGATCAAGCACGTCGTCGGCGAGTTGAGAAAGCGTATCGGCGGCCTCCTCCACCTGCTCAAGTGTTGGCGAGCGTGGAATTCCGTCCACGATCGCGCGGAATCCGACGTGAATCCTGGGCCAGTCGGCGGGTACGCTCTCCTCAACGCCGGAGGCGATCATCTTGGCGATGTCGCGCCGGCATAGCGTGATGCGCTCGCGGGCCAGCTTCACGGCCCTGATCTCGGCCGCGATCTCCTCGGCTAGGCGCTCTATCTCATCGGAAGGGCAACCAACGGCGAGATGTCGAAGCCGAAGGCGCGATCGATCTTCCCTGCCATATCCTTCCTGGCATAGCGCTTGCCGTTCGGTGAGTCCCGGCGAACGATCAGGCCAGCATCGACCAGGGCCGCCAGATGACCTTTCAACGTTGAGATCGGCATGCCATGGGCTCGCAGAGACAACTGGACGTTCGACGGAAGACGATCAGATCGTCCTCTCCGGTGAGAGCCGTCTCCGGGTGGAAAGTCAGCAGCGCATTCAGGACCGCCAGTGAACGTTCGGAGACACCGAGTTTCGGCCTGGCCGTGCAGAGGGCCTGGAAGATCTTCCATTTGTGGACGACCTTTTCGGGCGGCCGCGAAGTCGCGACGATCTGCGTTGCTACATGGGCAAGCGTCAGCGGTCGCCGCCCAAAGGGCGTCGTTGGGGCACGTGTCTGCATTTGTTGTCAGGCAAAAGAAATTTGCTCGCCGAATCGACGCCTAGACTAGGACTCTTGACAGTGATTCGCGGAAGGTGTTTTCTCAAATCCGCCCAGATTGATGAGAAAGGGCTTCCGGGGCTTCGCTTCGGGGGCCTTTTCTTTTGCGGCTGCTCCTTGGTTCTGGGTTGATCGTTACGCGGTTAGGGACGCAAACTGGGGGTTGCCAGATGCCAACTCCTACTGGCCGTCGAGCCAGTCGTCGTAGAGAGACGCCATCCGGCTTTCGAGCCACTCACCGAACGGGCGGCCATCCTTACGCGAAGACCCATCATTCTTGGGGATCTTCACGGTCATATCGCCAGACGGCGACCGCTTAACGAGTGCGAACTCGGATCCATTGCGACCCGCGATCGGAGAAAAGTCCGCAGCTGCGGACTTTTTCGTTTCCCTCCTGGAAGCCGAGGGGCCGATCGCGATGATGACATCTTCGGGAATCATCGAAGCTCGATCATTTTGTAGACCGTCGATTTGCTGGCCGAGATGGCAGAAACGAGACGTTCGCCCTTGAGGCCGCGATCTTTCAGTCGCCGAGCAAACAGGCACTTCTCGATGAAAGAGATGTTGTTGCGCTCGTTGTTCTCCTGCCCCTGAGCGACCAGGGCCGATAGTTTGAGACCGAAAAGGGCCGCTCGGTTTGATATACGGAGGGCATGATGACGAAGACGAGACGGAAGATCGACGCGGCACTGAAGGCGAAGATTGCGCTCGAGGCGGTGCGGGAGCAGGCGTAACCGGCATGAGGACCCCACCTAGCCATCCTTCGGCTTGCGCGCGATACAGCCTGGCATGAGCGGATCGGTGGAGGTGTAACGATGGCAAATGCCATGCTTGATGCCAGGCAGGAAGGTGACTCCTATCGTCGCGTCGAGG
>NZ_JBVAPG010000329.1:0-3742 GCF_055413685.1 Bradyrhizobium sp. LeoA1Lang
GCGGCCTTCACCGGCGCGTTGGCGGGCGCAGGGATCAGGATCTCCATGGATGGCCGCGGTCGTTGGATCGACAACGTCTTCATCGAGCGGCTGTGGCGGTCGCTCAAGCATGAGGACATCTATCTCAGAGGCTATGCCGACGGCCGCGAGGCCAAGGCAGGGGTCGCAAGCTGGATCGCCTTCTACAACGATCGTCGCCTTCATCAGGCGCACGGCTATCGCACGCCGATGGCGGTCTGGCGCGAACGGATGCAGGCCGCGAAGGCTGTGGACATGGTGGACAACGCTGCCGCGTTGACCACATGCCCACAGCAGCTGCAGCAGACAGCGTCTCTGGCTGCGTGATAGAAAGCCATCAGGAGCGGTCAGTTTCCAACTAACAAACCGGTTCAAGCGGTCCCGCTCCGCGGGTCCATTTCAGGAGGGATTGGACGATGCCTTTCAGGGAGAGAAGTCCTATGGAGGAGCGTATCGCGTTGATGTGTTTGACTACATCGAGAGATTTTACAACACGACCCGCAGGCATTGAGGATCCCCTGGCCTCTCGTTTTTCGTTGATCCAGAAGAGTTTACTGTTGATCAGGAGCAGTTCTCGAGGGGAGCTTCGGCGACTGCTTGATGATGAATAAGCAGAGGAGCTTTAGGAAGGGGGAGATGTCAACCCGCCCCGTCTGTTTGGTGCAACGGCACATAGCATTCGACGGAGAGCGGAGTTCTCGGGAGGAACCCTCGGGCAAGTGCTGCAGGGGGGTCCCTATCGATCGGGCTGCACATGGCATTGTCGAGAGACAGTCGTCTTCGAAACCAACCTCGGGTCTGAGTACGAGCAGTGGAGTGGAGTTGTAGCACGATAAACCGGCCGCCAGCACCACCGCCAAAGTCACGCCTCACCTCTGCAATCTGCATCGATTGGATGCATAGCCCATCAAGCGCGACGTGAGCGAAGGTTGCGCGCGAGCTGCCCGCCGAGCATTTGGAATGCAGCCAAGCTTGATTCTTCAGCCACGTTCGGGATAGACGCGAACGCGCCGGCGTCCCTCGCTTTCCACCAACTCGCCCCTATAAGGCACTCCATGGATCTCGAAATAGGTCGGCCGCCCGGGCTCGGGCATGATGCGCTCGCCTTCCAAAACGCGCACGAGGTAATCCGGAAGATACCGCTCCCTATGCCTCATCATCGGTTTCGGTCTGATGATGTATGTGATCATGGATGGCTTTGATCTTGGAATCGGCATCCTCTTTCCGTTCGTGGACGGGTGCGAAGACCGAGACACTATGGTCAACACCGTGGCCCCTGTTTGGGACGGCAACGAAACGTGGTTGGCGTTCGGAGGCGCGGGGCTCCTTGCGGCCTTTCCGCTGGCCTACTCGGTCAACGTCTCAATCTCCACTGCTCAAGGATCGACCCTATGACCTCGATAACTACCAAAGATGGCGTGCAGATCTTCTATAAGGACTGGGGACCGAAGTCTGCCCAGCCCATTGTCTTTCACCACGGCTGGCCGCTGAGCTCTGACGACTGGGAGAGCCAGATGCTCTTCTTCGTCGGCAAAGGATATCGTGCTATTGCCCATGATCGCCGCGGTCACGGTCGCTCGAGCCAGGTAAGCGATGGCCACGATATGGATCACTACGCATCCGATGCCGCAGCGGTTGTCGAGCAGCTTGACCTTCGCAACGCCATTCACGTTGGCCACTCCCCTGGTGGCGGCGAGGCCGCGCGTTACGTCGGCCGTTGTGGCAAGGATCGCGTGGCCAAGCTGGTAATGATTGGCGCCGTGCCGCCGCTGATGCTGAAGACAGACACCAATCCTGCGGGCTTATCTATCGAAGTGTTCGACGATTTGCGCAATCAGCTCGCCGCCAACAGGGCGCAGTTCTATCTCGATTTCGCGAGCGGTCCATTCTACGGCTACAACCGCCCCGGCGCCAAGGCGTCGCAGGCGGTCATTTGGAATTGGTGGCGACAGGGCATGATGGGCAGCGCGAAGGCGCACTACGACGGGATCAAAGCATTCTCGGAAACTGACTTCAGCGAGGATCTGAGAAAGATCACAGTGCCCACGCTCGTTCTGCACGGTGATGACGATCAAATCGTGCCATGTGCCGATTCTGCGCCCTTTTCGGCGAAGCTGCTGAAGCGCAGCACACTCAAGATCTACGAGAAGCTGCCGCACGGCCTTTGCACGACTCACGCCGACGTCGTCAACGCCGAGTTGCTCTCGTTCATGGCGTCCTAACGTCTCGCGCCGTTGGCAAGCATGAGGCGCAGGACATTTGGTAGAGCTTAAGCGAGGAGCAAACATGGGTGAGGTTAGTCAATTTGTCCCGAAGGCTGAGCGCGAGCGAGCCCGCCTAATTCGACAGGCCTGCGCGATCTATTTCAGCATCTTCCCGCCAGCCGATACGGTCAGCGAACATTTGGGCAAACCACCGGTGGGCATTCCCTTTGGTGGACGGCTGGTCTCACACGGTGATGGAGAGTGACATGACAACGACGACAGGCGATATGACAAATGCTGGCGCGCGAGCGGAATTAACCGCTAATCTTTCGGCCTATTATCTCATTCGGGCCATCGTTGCTGCGGCGTGGGCGGTGGCCGCGGTTGCCATCCCCCATTCAAATGCCATAACCGCGACGCTGCTAGTCAGCTATCCCGCATGGGACGCCTTTGCGAACTGGTTTGATGCTCGCAGCAGCGGTGGTCTGAGAACGAACCAAACACAGGCGCTTAATGTCGCAGTCAGTCTCGTCGCTGCGATCGCAGTGGCCGTCGCTTTGCAATTCAGCATGAATGCAGTGGTCGCGGTCTTCGGGCTCTGGGCGATCGCAGCGGGATTTGCCCAACTGATCACCGGTGTTCGCCGCTGGCGCACGTTCGGTGCACAATGGGCGATGATCCTGAGCGGAGCGCAGTCGATGCTTGCTGGGGTGTTCTTTGTCACGCAGGCGGTTCTCGCTAAGGATACGACCATTTTGGAAGTGGCACCCTACGCCGCTTTCGGTGCACTTTACTTCCTGATCTCTGCGGCACTGTTGATGTTCGCAAATCCGCGGCGAGGCGCCTGACTGCTGCATCGCTTTACGCGGGGCGCGCATACTCGTATTTTCATAGATCATCGCGGTAGGGGACCGGAACAACTCCAGGAGTCAGCGATTCGTCTCAGGTGGCGAATGTTCGATGCTGATGACGAAACAGACACGGCCAGCGACACGGACGCTGCGCGGATGGGCAATCCAGTTGCTCCAGGAAGCGGGCGCCATCCGCCGGTGTGAGGGGCACGGTTGGATGCAAGATCGCGGCGATCCGCATGCGCGGGAGCGCGCTCTTGATATCGCCCGTGGAGACCCGCCAGCAGACGTTTCCCCTGACGCGGCGGCGGCCGAGGTTCGCGACGTGCTGAACTCGATCGGTGATACCTGCCCGGAATGCCCCGGACTCGAAGGGCTGGCCCTCAACGCCAGCCCGGCCTTCTCAATTCAGCGGCCCAGTCTCTTCTCCACGCGTTTCCGCACATTGCCGACCTTTTTGACGGCCTTTTTTACGGCCGGTGCCGACTTTCCGGTCTTCTTTGCCTCGTACTGGACTTCGTAGTTCTGCCCGCCGGCCACCCGGGGGATGTCCCGGGTTCTGTTGAATTACTGAAGAGGTCGGCGTTGCCCACCTTGAGCCGGTAGGCTCGGGGTGCTGATTCCACAAAGGAGAGCAACGCCATGACGAGAGATATCACACCGGCTGGT
>NZ_JBVAPG010000032.1:0-60779 GCF_055413685.1 Bradyrhizobium sp. LeoA1Lang
GCCTCGCGCATCCCATCTTGGCCAGCGATCATCCGATCGCATCAAACAGGCCGGACATATGGATGCAAGCGATCCGATCACCTCAAAAGCTCTTGTGCCACGGGGGCCGTCCACATATGGGTCCCGGCCTTCGCCGGGACGACGCGGAACGAGATGCTCTATATTGGCGCCTGACCCCGAATCAGGCCGCTCATGCGCGTTTTCAGCGTTCCCCTCTCCGTTCCGTTCCTGCGTACCGTCATCGCCGCGCTGGTGGACGGTCGCCTGGTCACGGGATTCGACGCGCGCGATAATCCCGAAAAGCTGGCTGACGCGACGCTTTATCTGCCGACGCGGCGTGCGGGCCGGCTTGCGCGGGAGATCTTCCTCGATGTCCTGGATACGGATGCCGCCGTGCTGCCGCGCATCATTGCGCTTGGCGACATCGACGAAGATGAACTCGCTTTCGCGGAAGAGGCGGAACAATTCAGCGGCGCAGCGCCGCTGGAGATTCCGCCCAAGCTTGGCGAACTCGAGCGGCGGCTGACATTGGCGAGATTGGTGGCAGCCTGGGCCAAGAGCCCGGTGACCGCGCCGCAGGTGGTCGGCGGCCCCGCATCGACGCTGCAACTCGCCGGCGATCTCGCGCGCCTGATGGACGACATGGTGACGCGCGGCGTCGAGTGGAGCGCGCTCGACCGGCTGGTCCCCGATCAGCTTGACCAATATTGGCAGCATTCGCTGGATTTCCTGCGGATCGCGCGCCAGGCCTGGCCAGCCTATCTCGCCGAGGTCGGCCGCATCGAGCCGGCGGCGCGGCGCGACCTCTTGATCGCGGCCGAAACCGCGCGACTGACTGCGCAATCTAATGGCCCCGTGATCGCGGCGGGCTCAACCGGTTCGATGCCGACGACGGCCAAGTTTCTCCACGCGGTAGCCAAGCTGCCGCACGGCGCGGTCGTGCTGCCCGGACTCGATACCGATCTTGATGAAGAGTCCTGGGACACGATCGGCGGCATGCGCGACGCCAAGGGCAAATTCACCACGCCGCCGGCGTCGAATCATCCGCAATTCGCCATGCACGCGCTGCTCGACCGTTTCGGCATCAAGCGTGACGAGGTCGAGATTCTGGGCGAGCCGGCGCCACACGGGCGCGAAATGCTGATGTCGGAAACAATGCGGCCGTCCACCGCCACAGCGCAATGGCACGACCGCCTCGAACAGCCCGAAATCGCCGAGAAGATTTCCGCCGGCATGAACGGCGTTGCCGTCGTCGAGGCGCCGAATCCGGAGATGGAAGCGCTCGCCATTGCGATTGCGATGCGCGAGGCGCGGCATCTCAACAAATCAGCCGCGCTGGTGACGCCGGACCGCGCTTTGGCGCGGCGGGTGATGGCGGCGCTGACGCGCTGGAATCTCGAATTCGACGATTCCGGCGGTGAAGCGCTGATGGACACGCCATCGGGCATTTTCGCCCGCCTCACCGCGGAAGCCGCGACCAGGGGGCTGGAGCCGCCGACACTGCTCGCGCTCTTGAAACATCCGCTGTTTCGGCTCGATGCCGCGCCCGGCGCACACCGGCGCGTAACCGAAGTATTGGAGCTGGCGCTCTTGCGGGGAACGCGGCCGCAAGCAGGCAGCGAAGGCCTTGCCCGCGACTTCGAACGTTTCCGCAGCGAACTCGGCAAGCTCCACCGCGGCGAGACTTCATCGCTGCATCCTCTGGAGCGGCGGACCCGGCTCCGCGACGTCGAGCTCGACCAGGCGCAGTCGCTGATATCAAAGCTGAGGGCGGCGCTTGCACCGCTCGAAAGCCTCAGCGCGTCCAAGCCTTACGATTTTGCCGAGCTGGCACTGCGGCATCGCGAGGCTCTCACCGCATTGTCCTGCGATCAGCACGGCATCGCCGTCGCCTTCGAGGAGCAGGCAGGCTCCGTGCTCGCATCCGCGTTCGATGATCTCGTCGGCGCAAAAAAGCTGAGCGGGGTGATGGTCCCGCTCGCCGATTATCCTGACGTCTTCCAGACCGCGTTCGCCGACCGCATGGTGCGCCGCCCCGAATCGCCATGCGCGCAACTGCACATCTTCGGTCAGCTCGAAGCGCGACTGACGGAGACCGATCGCGTGATTCTCGGCGGGCTTGTCGAAGGCGTCTGGCCGCCGGCGCCGCGGATTGATCCCTGGCTCAGCCGGCCGATGCGGCACGAGCTCGGCCTCGACCTGCCGGAACGGCGTATCGGCCTTTCCGCGCATGACTTCGCGCAACTGCTCGGCACTGATGATGTGATCCTCAGCCACTCGGCAAAGGTCGGTGGCGCGCCGGCGGTGGCCTCGCGCTTCCTGCACCGGTGTGAGGCGGTCGCAGGCGAGGCGCGCTGGAAGAGCGCGAAAGCACTAGGCGAGAAATACGTCCATTACGCCGCCGAGCTCGACCGGCCGGACAAGGTCGAGCCGATCGCGCAGCCCGCGCCGAAGCCGCCGCTCGCGACAAGGCCGCTCAAGATGTCGGTGACCGCGATCGAGGACTGGCTGCGCGATCCCTATACGATCTACGCAAGATATATCCTCAGGCTCGACCCGCTCGATCCGGTCGACATGCCGCTGTCGGCGGCTGATCGCGGCTCGGCGATCCACGCCGCGCTCGGCGAATTCACGCAAGCCTTTGCTGCCGCGCTGCCGGATGATCCGCTTCGCGCGCTCCGCGAGATCGGCGGCAAGCATTTTGCGCCGCTGATGGAACGCCCCGAGGCACGGGCGCTGTGGTGGCCGCGCTTCCAGCGCATCGCCACATGGTTCGCCGAATGGGAGACCGCGCGGCGCGGCGATATCGCCGCCATCACCGCCGAGATCCGTGGCGAGATCGGCATCCCCCTGGACAATGCGCGCACCTTCATGCTTTCGGCGCGCGCCGACCGGATCGAGCGTGACCGCGACGGCTCGTTCGCGATCCTCGACTACAAGACCGGGCAGCCGCCGACCGGCAAGCAGGTGCGCATGGGACTGTCGCCGCAGCTCACGCTGGAAGCCGCGATCCTGCGCGAAGGCGGCTTCGAGGGAATTCCCGCCGGCGCGTCCGTCGGCGAGCTCACCTATGTCAGGCTGAGCGGCAACAACCCGCCGGGCGAGCAGCGGACGCTGGAATTGAAGATCAGGCCGGGCGATACGCCGCAACCGCCCGACGATGCCGCCGACCACGCGCGGCGGGAATTGGAAAAGCTGATCCGCCACTTCGAGGACGAGAACCAGGCCTACACCTCGCTGAATCTCTCGATGTGGGCCAATCGCTACGGCACCTATGACGACCTCGCCCGCATCAAAGAGTGGTCCGCGGCCGGCGGCCTGGGATTGGAGGAATGGTGAAAGCGCCCCGCCCCATTCCCGACGCCGTGCGCGCCACGCAGGCGCGCGCGTCCGATCCCAAGGCGTCCGCCTTCGTGTCTGCCAATGCCGGTTCGGGCAAGACCCATGTGCTGGTGCAGCGCGTGATCCGGCTGTTGCTGGAGGGCACACCGCCCGAGAAGATCCTCTGCATCACCTTCACCAAGGCGGCCGCGGCCAACATGGCCGAGCGGGTGTTCTCCACGCTCGGCCATTGGGTCACCCTCGACGATGCCGCGCTGGACACCGCGATCCGCGAGGCCGGCATCGCGCACCCCACAACGAGGCTCCGGAGAGAAGCGCGAAAGCTGTTCGCCTGCGCACTGGAGACGCCGGGCGGGCTGAAGGTGCAGACCATCCACGCGCTGTGCACCCGCCTGCTGCAGCAGTTCCCGTTCGAGGCCAATGTGCCGGCGCGGTTTGCCGTGCTCGACGAGCGCGACCAGAACGAGATGATGGAGCGCGCCAATCTCGCCGTGCTGCTGGAAGCCTCGCGCAATCCCGACAGCGCCACCGGTCGCGCGTTGATGGTGGCGATGGCGAGCGCGGCCGACGTCACCTTCAAGGACGTGGTGCGCGAGGCCTGCCTCAGCCGCGATCATTTCATGGCCTGGACCGATGCCGCGGGCAGCGCGGAAACGGCCGCCGCAGAGATGTCAAAAGCGCTTGGTGTTGCCGCGAATGATTCGATCGAGGATGTCGAGCGCGCGATCCTGGACGGCCCCTATCTGTCACGCGCGCGCTGGGAAGACATTGCGCTCGTCCTCGATACCGGCAACAAGTCCGACCAGGACCAGGCGGCGCGCTTGCGTGAGGCGCTTGTCTTCACCGGCAGCGCGCAGGTCGACGCCTATCTCGCTGTCTTCCTCACGGACGCCGACCGCACGCCGCGCAAGTCGGTGGTGACGAAGAAATTCTTCGACAACAATCCCGCCATCGGGCGGCTGTTCGAGGCGGAAAGCCAGCGCATCCATCCGCTGATCGAGCGCCGCCGCGCCGTGACGATCCGCGACCGCACCGAGGCGCTGCTGCACATCGCGACCGCGGCGGCTGCGAACTACCGGCGCGAAAAACTCGAGCGCGGCCTGCTCGATTACGACGACCTCATCGACAAGACGCTGGAGATGCTCGACCGCGTCTCCTCAGGCTGGGTGCACTACAAGCTCGACCGCGGCGTCGATCACGTCCTGATCGACGAGGCGCAGGATACCAGCCCGAAGCAATGGGACATCGTCGCGCACATCATCTCCGAGTTCACCTCCGGCGCCGGCGCGCGCGACGGGGTGATGCGGACGGTGTTCGCGGTCGGCGACGAGAAGCAATCGATCTTCTCGTTCCAGGGGGCGGCCCCGCATGAATTCGATTTGCGCCGCCGCGAGTTGAAGAAAAAGTTCGAGGATGCCGGGCTGAAATTCGATCCGGTCTCCTTCACCTATTCCTTCCGTTCCGGGCCGACGATCCTGCAATCGGTCGACCACGTGTTCCGCGAACAGGAGATCTATCGCAGCATCCACGCGGTCGAGAACGGCTATCCGCACCACAATGCGCTGGCCGACGCCGGGCCCAGCATGATCGAACTCTGGGAGCTTGCGGAAGCCGACGACAGGCAGGACATTGAAGGCTGGCGCGCGCCGTTCGACGGCGTCTCCGTCACCAGTCCGGAAGTGAAGCTGGCAAAGCGCATCCAGGCCGAGATCAGGCGGCTGGTGGAAAGCGGCACCATGACCGGCAGCCGCGGCAACCGCCGGCCGCTCACCTATGGCGATGTCCTGGTGCTGGTGCGAAGGCGCGGCAACGCGTTCGACGCGGTGATCCAGGCGCTGAAGCACGCCAATATCCCGGTCGCCGGCGCCGACCGACTGAAGTTGACCGAGCACATCGCGATCATCGACCTGATGAACCTCGCGGACGCGCTGCTGCTGCCGCAGGACGATCTGGCGTTGGCGGTCGCGCTGAAGAGCCCGCTGTTCGGCCTCGATGACGACGATCTGTTCAAGCTGGCCTGGGAGCGCAAGGGATCGCTGCGCCAGGCGCTGGCGCAGCATGCGGCGACCGACGTGCGCCTCACGGCCGCGCTGAAACGGCTCGAGCGATGCGAGCGGCGTTTGGCCGATTCGACCCCGTTCGCCTTCTATGCCTGGCTGCTTGGCGGCGACGGCGGGCGGGCGCGCATCCTGGGGCGGCTCGGCCATGAGGCCAACGACGCGCTCGACGAATTCCTCGAGCTGGCGCTCGCGCATGAGCGCAAGGCACCCAGCTCGCTGCAGGGCTTTGTGGCCTGGCTCCGCGCGGCCGACACGGAGGTGAAGCGCGACATGGAGATTTCGCGCGACGAGGTGCGCGTGATGACCGTGCATGGCGCCAAGGGGCTGGAAGGCTCCGTCGTGTTCCTGGTGGACACCACGACCTCGCCCGCGGACACGCAGCGCCTGCGGCTGATTCATCTGCCACAGGGCAACAGCGCGCCGAACGCGCCCGGCGTCGTGGTCTGGGCCGGCCGGAAGGCCGAAGATGCAGGTCCCGTCGCCAAGGCGCGCGAGGCGATGCTGGAGGAGACCGAGGACGAATATCGCCGCCTGCTCTATGTCGCGATGACCCGCGCCGCCGATCGATTGATCGTTGGCGGCTGCATGCCCGGCAACATGAAGAAGGTCCGGACTTCCTCCTGGTATGACCTGATCGACAAGGGCCTCGCCAATTCCGGCCTCGGCTTGCAGGAGATCGAGACCCCGGCGGGCCTAGTGAAGCGCTATTTCCGGCCCGAGGATACCGATCCTGCGACCGGCGTCGCGGTGTCGGGGGCGCCGCAGCCGATCGAGCTGCCGTCCTGGCTGCAGCGGCCGGCGCCGACTGAACTCGCCGCCGACAGCCGGCTGCGACCGTCCGACCCCAGCGACGACAGCCGCCGCGTCCGCAGCGGCGAGCAGCTCTTACAGCGCGCCCGCGCGATCCAGCGCGGCACGCTGGTGCACCGGCTGTTGCAGTCGCTGCCGGATATCGCACCCGAGCGCCGGCCCAGCGCGGCGCTCTCCTATCTTGAGCGCAACGCCGAGGATTGGACCGTCGAGGAGCGTGGGGCGCTGGCCGAAAGCGTGCTGGCCCTGATCGCCGATCCCCGTTTCGCAGCCGTGTTCGCCACTGGCAGCCGGGCGGAAGTCTCCATCGTCGGCCGGCTGGATCGGCCCGGACAGTCGCCGGCGCTGGTGTCCGGCCAGATCGACCGGCTGGTGGTGACGCCGGACGAAATCCTGATCGTCGACTTCAAGACCAACCACGCCCCGCCGAAAAGTGCGGCCGAGGCGCCGCGGGCCTACGTCCGGCAGCTCGCGCTATACCGGGCGGTGCTGCGCAAGCTTTATCCCGGACGCCCCGTCCGTGCCGCCCTGCTCTGGACCGAAAGTACTGAATTGATGGAGGTTTCCGCCTCCGCGCTGGACAGGGAGCTGGCATCCCATCATGCTGGCGTGACCGAGCTTGACCCGGCAGGGGCGCGTTCATAGGTTTGACGTATGATCCCGGGCGCGACTCAGTCGCGCCCTTTTCTTCCAACCAAACGAGGTATCCCATGTCCGTTGGCAAGGTTTCTGACGCCAATTTCGAAGCCGAAGTGCTCAACGCGACCGGGCCTGTCGTGGTCGATTTCTGGGCCGAATGGTGTGGCCCCTGCCGCATGATCGCGCCCGCGCTGGACGAGATCGCCGGTTCGATGGGCGACAAGGTCAAGATCGTGAAGCTCAACGTCGACGAGAGCCCGAAGACGGCTTCCAAATATGGCGTGATGTCGATCCCGACCCTGATGATCTTCAAGGGCGGCGAGATGGCCTCGCGCCAGGTCGGCGCGGCGCCGAAGGCGAAGCTGCAGCAGTGGATTTCCGCTGCGGTCTGATCCGGTAATTTCCTTGGAATAATTTTCGACAGCGGCCGGCGGATAGCCGGCCGTTTTGCTTTATTCGCACGAACGCCGTTCGAGAATCGTAGCCCGGATAGAGCGCAGCGCAATCCGGGGTTCTCCCCACGTGGACAGACTTTTCCCGGGTTTACGCTGCGCTTCACCCGGGCTACGGGAGCTGGAGCCTTCACACCGGCGGCGTGCCGTTCACATCCAGCACATGGCCGGCGAGATAGAGTGAGCCCGTGATCAGGATGCGCGGCGACACCTCGTAGGCGAGGCTCGATAGCGCCTGCAGCGCGGCCTCCACGCTAGCAGCGATCTCGACGCGCATGCCGAACGCGCGCGCCGCATCCGCCAGCCGATCCGGTGGCATGGCGCCCGGGCGGCCGGGAATCTCGACCGCGATGATGTGGCGCGTCAGGCCGGCGAAATTGGCCAGGAAGCCGGATGCATCCTTGTTCGCCATCATGCCGGCGATCACGACCAGCGGACGCGACACGCGCTCCTCGAGATCGCCGACTGCGGTGGCCGCCACGCGCCCGCCTTCGGCATTGTGTCCGCCATCGAGCCAGATCTCCGAGCCCGCCGGCGCCAGATTGACCAGCTCACCCGACGCCAGCCGCTGCATCCGCGCCGGCCATTCGGCACTGACGATGCCAGCCTCGAACACCGCGATCCCGATCTTGAACGCGTCGATCGCACGCAGCGTCGCGATCGCAAGCCCGGCATTGTCGAACTGGTGACGACCGAACAGTTTTGGCGCCGCCAGATCCATCAGGCCGCGGTCATCCTGGTAGACCAGCCGGCCGCGCTCGACCCCGACATGCCATTGCTGTCCGGCCACGTGCAGCGGCGCGCGCCGGCGCGCCGCCTGCACCTCGACGACCGACATCGCATCAGCCGATTGCTCGGCACAGACCACCGGTACGCCGCGTTTGATGATCGCGGCCTTCTCACCGGCGACCGCGGTCAGCGTGTCGCCGAGGAATTCGGTGTGATCCATGCTGATCGGCGCGATGACGGAGGCGAGCGGCGTCTCGACCACATTGGTCGAATCCAGCCTGCCGCCGAGACCGACCTCCAGCAGCGTGACGTCCGCCGCATGCATGGCGAACAGGCAGAACGCCGCCGCGGTCTCGATCTCGAAGATCGTAATCGGCTGGCCGTCGTTGACGCGTTCGCAATGCTCGAGCACCGCGCGCAATTCGTCATCGCCGACCAGCATGCCGCCACCGACGCGGCCAAGGCGATAGCATTCGTTCAGTCGCACCAGATAGGGCGATGTGAAGACATGGACGCGCAAACCGGCCGCTTCCAGGATCGCACGCAAATAGGCGATCGTGGAGCCCTTGCCGTTGGTGCCGGCGACATGGATCACCGGCGGCAGCTTCCGCTCGGGATGATCGAGCCGCGCGAGCAGTCCGTGCATGCGATCGAGGCTGAGGTCGATCGTCTTCGGATGCAGCGCCGACAGGCGCGCAACCAACTCGCCGAGCGGCGGCGATGGTTGGGCGGCCGGTACGCTCACGCGTGCGGCGCTGCCGGCACGGTTTCCGGTGCCGAGACGATCTGGGTAGGTGCCGTGACCTCCGGCGCAGGCTTCGAGGGAACCTGCAGCGGCGGCGATTTGGTGAGCAGGCGGCACAGCCGCGCCAGCGTCGCGCGCATGTCGTGGCGATGCACGACCATGTCGACCATGCCGTGGTCGCGCAGATATTCGGCGCGCTGGAATCCTTCCGGCAATTTCTCGCGGATGGTCTGCTCGATCACGCGCGCGCCGGCGAAGCCGATCAGCGCGCCCGGCTCGGCGATTTGCACGTCGCCCAGCATCGCATAGGAGGCGGTGACGCCGCCGGTGGTCGGGTTGGTCAGCACGACGATATAGGGCTGCTTGGCCTCGCGCAGCATCTGCACGCCCACGGTCGTGCGCGGCATCTGCATCAGCGACAGGATGCCTTCCTGCATCCGCGCGCCGCCCGAGGCTGCGAACACGATGAAGGGCGACTTCTTTTCGACCGCGAGCTCGAGCCCGCGCACCATCGCTTCACCGGCGGCCATGCCGAGCGAGCCGCCCATGAAGTCGAAATCCTGCACCGCGATGACGGCGCCCATGCCTTCGAGTTTGCCGTAGCCGACCTTGATCGCGTCATTCAGCGAAGTCTTGGCCCGCGCATCCTTGATGCGGTCGACATATTTGCGCTCGTCGCGGAACTTCAGCGGATCGGACGTCACCTCCGGCAGCGCCACGTCGAACCAGGTCTCGTTGTCGAAGATCGACTTCAGCCGCGCCACAGCGCCCATGCGCATGTGGTAGTTCGAGCCGGGAATGACGAACTGGTTGGCCTCGACGTCCTTGTAGAACACGAGCTGCCCGGAATCCGGGCACTTGATCCAAAGATTCTCCGGCGTCTCGCGCCGCAGGATGCTGCGGATCTTCGGCCGGACGACATTGGTGAGCCAGTTCATGCTTCGCTCCGAAATGCGGTCAGTTCCGCATTAGGTCAGTATATGGCGGGCCGGGTAACGCCCAGCAAGCCGCGCTGCGACGACGATTGCAGCCTATTCGGCCGCTTGTTTGGCGCCCCACACGCCCTGCGCCAATGCGGCGGCAAGATCGGCCACGGCGGTCACGGTCCTGGCGGTAGCCCGCCCCTCCGCATCCAGGCTGCCGCGCAGGGCATCGACCAGCGCGGTGCCGACCACCGCACCATTGGCGCTTCGGGCGATCGCCCGCGCCGCTTCCGGGGTGCGGATGCCGAAACCGACGCAGACCGGCAGCCTGGTATGCCGCTTGATCCGCGCCACCGCTTCGCCGACCGCCTTGGTGTCCGCCGCCGCTGCGCCGGTGATGCCGGTAATCGAGACATAGTAGACGAAACCCGAGGTGTTCGCGAGCACCGCCGGCAGGCGCTTGTCGTCGGTGGTCGGCGTCGCCAGGCGGATGAAATTGAGCCCGGCCTTCATCGCCGGCAGGCACAGCTCGGTGTCCTCCTCCGGCGGCAGGTCGACGATGATCAGGCCATCGACGCCCGCGGCCTTGGCATCGGTGAGGAACTTGTCGACGCCGTAGATGTAGATCGGATTGTAATAGCCCATCAACACCAGCGGCGTGGCGTCATCGTCCTTGCGGAAGCTGCGCACCATTTCGAGCGTCTTCCTGAGCGTCATGCCGCCCTTGAGCGCGCGCAAGCCGGCCGCCTGGATCGACGGACCATCCGCCATCGGATCGGTGAAGGGCATGCCGATCTCGATGATATCAGCACCGGCCTTCGGCAGCGCCTTGAGGATGTCGAGCGACGTCGCAGGGTCCGGATCGCCGGCCATCACGAAGGTGACAAAGGCGGAGCGGCCCTGCTTCGCGAGCTCGGCAAAACGTGCATCGATACGGGTGGTCACTTGTTTCGGCCCTTCAAGATGTCGCCGACTTGCGGCACGTCCTTGTCGCCGCGGCCGGAGAGGTTGACCACCATCAGGTGATCCCCGGGTCGCTTCGGTGCGAGCTCCATCACCTTGGCGATGGCATGCGCGGGCTCCAGCGCCGGGATGATGCCTTCGAGCCGCGACAGCAATTGGAAGGCTTCCAGCGCCTCTTCGTCGGTCGCCGAGAGATAGTTGACGCGGCCGGTCTCGTGCAGCCAGGCGTGCTCGGGGCCGATGCCGGGATAGTCCAAACCGGCCGAGATCGAATGCGCTTCCTGGATCTGGCCGTCTTCGTCCATCAAGAGATAGGTGCGGTTACCGTGCAACACGCCGGGCCGGCCACCCGCGATCGACGCCGCATGCAATTGCGTCAGGCCGTGGCCGGCGGCTTCGACGCCAAATATCTCGACCGAGGGATCGTCGAGGAACGGATGGAACAGCCCCATCGCATTGGAGCCGCCGCCGATGCAGGCGACGAGCGAATCCGGCAGGCGGCCCTCGACCTCCTGCAATTGCTGGCGCGTCTCGATGCCGATGATCGACTGGAAGTCGCGCACCATCATCGGATAGGGATGCGGGCCGGCCACGGTGCCGATGCAGTAGAACGTGTTGTGCACATTGGTGACCCAGTCGCGCAGCGCATCGTTCATCGCATCCTTCAGCGTGCGCGCGCCCGACTGCACCGGGACCACCTTGGCGCCCAGCATCTCCATGCGGATCACATTGGGCTGCTGCCGCGCGACATCGACCGCGCCCATATAGACCACGCATTCGAGCCCGAACCGCGCGCACAGCGTCGCGGTGGCAACGCCGTGCTGGCCGGCGCCGGTCTCGGCGATGATGCGCTTCTTGCCCATGCGGCGCGCCAGCATGATCTGGCCGAGCACATTGTTGACCTTGTGCGAGCCGGTGTGGTTGAGCTCCTCGCGCTTGAAATAGATTTTTGCGCCGCCGAGATGCTCGGTCAGCCGCTCGGCGAAATAGATCGGCGACGGCCGGCCGACATAGTGCTTCAGATGGCCGTCCATCTCCTTCTGGAAGGCCGGATCGGCCTTGGCCTCGGCATAGGCCTTTTCGAGGTCGAGGATCAGCGGCATCAGCGTTTCCGCGACGAAGCGTCCGCCGAAAATGCCGAAATGCCCGCGCTCGTCGGGACCGCTGCGGAAAGAGTTGGGCAGTGCTGGGCTCATCGAACTATCTTTGTATCGGTTAGTGGCGCCGTTCCTGCTCCCTCGCCCAGCCCTTGCGGGGAGAGGGTCGGGGTGAGGGGCTCTCTCCACAAATTCGGTGAGAACTGTGACCGCGGTGGCTCCCCCTCACCCGGATCGCTGACGCGATCCGACCTCTCCCCGTGAACGGGGAGAGGTGAAGGAAGGTCTGTGGCGCGCGCGGCGCGGATGAAGGCACGGATCAATTCGGGATCTTTGATGCCGGGCGACCGTTCGACGCCGGACGAAATATCGACGCCGCCGGCACGGGTGACACGGACGGCCTCAGTGACATTGTCGGCGTTCAGCCCGCCTGAGACCATGAAGGGCAGCTCAAGCTGGAGCTTTTCGAGCACGTGCCAATCGAACACTGCACCGAGGCCGCCTGGCCGCGTCGCGCCTTTCGGGGCGCGGGCGTCGAACAGGATGCGGTCGGCGACCGCGGCATAGCCCGCAAGCGGTGCGAGATCGGCTGCTGTCTCGACCGCAAGTACCTTCATCACTTGCAGGCCGAACCTCTGCTTGATGTCGCGCACGCGCGCCACCGTCTCCTTGCCGTGCAGTTGCAGGATGTCAGGCTGCAGCGTCTCGACGATGTTTTCGAGCGTGGCGTCGTCTGCATCGACGGTGAGCGCCACCTTGGCGGCGCGGCCCTTCGCCTGCCGACCAAGCTCCCGCGCGGCCTCAAGCGCAAGATGCCGCGGCGAGGGCGGAAAGAACACAAAGCCCACCATGTCGGCACCGGCCTCGAGCGCGACGTCGAGCGTCTCGCGCGTGGACAGGCCGCAGATTTTGACGAGCAGGGACATGGTCTCTCAGGAGTGCTGCAACGGCCGAAACTGGCAGCTCCGGCACGGACGGGGCGGGTTCTACAACGTCGCGCCCTGCTTGTCTCGCCCGACGACCCCCGATGAACCGCCATTTGATGGGGCTGTGAGGCGACGCCGTTCGGCTTGCGCAGCGGCCAAGGTCGCCCGCAGATCGGCCAGTTCCGCCCGGGCCTGCCGGGCGTCAGCCTCATGCTGCCGCGCCGCGCGCCGCCAGCGATGCTGCCGGAACCAGGTCGCCATGCCGCCCGCGATCACGCCCAGGATCGCCACGATAATGAGCACCAGGAATAACGGCAGCGTTATCGCCACCGTCGGAGTGGTCGAATTGAACGGATCGAATGAAACCGTCACCAGGTGACGGTTCGCAACGGCGAAGATGATGAAGAACAGGCCAAGCAGGATGACGAGCAGCGTCGTGAAGAACTTTCGCATCACCATCCCTCGCAGCGGCCGACAATCGCGTGCCGATCTATAGCAACCGGAGACGCGGATGCGCCAGCGATCTCCGCGAGATCAGGCGCTCGATTCCGGCGAGCTACCGCCGCTGCCATCGGTGTCGCGGTTCAGGCGCTCGCGCATTTCCTTGCCGGTCTTGAAGAACGGAACGCTCTTCTGATCGACCGGCACATGCGCACCCGTTCGCGGATTGCGGCCGGCCCGCGCCGGACGATGCTTCACCGAGAACGCGCCGAACCCGCGCAGCTCAACCCGATCGCCGCGCGCCAGCGCAGCCACGATCTCATCGAGAATCGCATTGACGATGTTCTCGACATCCCGCTGGTAGAGATGCGGGTTGTGCTCGGCGATACGCTGAACAAGTTCGGATTTGATCATCGAGAATGTGGCCCGGGACCTTGCGGATATCCATTTCCGTGAAAATGCCTTGAACTGTCAAGACGCTAAATCACTTTTGGCGCCAAGGAAGAGCCGTGACAAATGGCCCGAACCCGGCTTTTCGCGATTCTCGCAATACGGGAGTGCGGCCAAAGACCGATTGTGCGCATCTCAATTGCTCCCCGAAGGCTGCCAAAGCGCCAGCATGCCATCCATGCCGAGCCGATCGACAGCCTGGGCGAGGCCGGTCTGCTCGATGCGGCGCGCTATTGCGCTCAAACCAAATGCATCGAGCGCGGCCGAAGCCGCCGTGCGCAGGAATGTCAGATCGCCGAAGCGCGGATTGAGCTTGTAGTCGCGCACCGGCAGTTCGCTCTTGATCTTCTTCTCCTGGACCAGCCAGGCGACCGCGGCCCTCTCATCGCCGAGCTGATCGATGAGCTTCAATTCCACCGCCTGCCGGCCGGTGAAGACACGACCGTCCGCGACCTTTTCAAGCAGGGCATCATCCATGCCGCGTCGCTCCTTCACGAGGCCGCGGAACCAGGCATAGGAATCCTTCACCAGCGCATCGATCGCGGCGCGTGCTTCCGGGCTGGTCGGCTCGAAGCCGTTGGGCGCGGCTTTCAGCGGCGAGGACTTTATCTCCTCGACCTTCACGCCCACGGTCTTCAGGAGCTCGCTGACATTCGGAAACTGGAACAACACGCCGATCGAGCCGACCAGCGAGCTCTGCTGCGCGACGATGTGGTCCGCGGCAATCGCGGTGATGTAACCGCCGGACGCCGCCAATCCCTCGACCACCACGACCAACGGCTTCTTCGCCTTCAGCCGCGTCAGCGCGTCGTAAAGCTGCTCGGAACCGGCGGTGGTGCCGCCGGGCGAATTGATATGGACGATGACGGCCGCGGCTTGCGACTTCTCCAGCCGCTCCAGCGCCTCGACACGATCCTGGTCGCTGCGGATCAGGCCCTCGATATTGATGCGTGCGATCGATCCCGCCGTCGTCAGCGAGCCGCGCCCGCCCGCTACGATCACGCCGACGCCGACAAGGGCCGCGATCGCAACCACCGCTGCCGCGACGCGCCAGAAGGTCAGCTTGCGGCGAATCCGGCGACGATCGACGATCACGTCTGAATCAAGCGACATCGAAAATCTCCAAAAGAGCTCAACGCGTTCTTGCAATCACAGGATGACGGAGAGGTTATCAAAATACATCAATTGCGGTGCAATATGAAGAAAACAAGGCTGGCATAGAGTTACAAGCGTAGCACGGATGGAATACGCCGAGATACGCAGCCGTAGCCCGGATGGAGCCATCGGGCGTGCGTTCGCGCGACCCGTTGGCTCCATCCGGGCTACGGACAAGCCCTAGATAAAAAAGCCCCGGCCGAAGCCGGGGCTTGATGATGCGACGAAGAAAGCAAGTGCTCACTTCTCGTTGGCACGATTCTTGAGTGCGGTGCCGAGAATGTCGCCGAGCGTCGCGCCCGAATCCGAGGAGCCGTACTGCGCGATGGCTTCCTTCTCTTCGGCCACTTCCAGCGCCTTGATCGAGACCTGCACCTTGCGGGCCTTCTTGTCGAACTGGATCACCCGCGCATCGACCTTCTCGCCGACGGCGAAACGTTCGGCGCGCTGATCGTTGCGGTCGCGGGCGAGTTCCGAGCGCTTGATGAAGGTGGTGAAGTCGGTACCGGAGATCTTCACTTCGACGCCGCTCTCCTTCACTTCGAGCACTTCGCAGGTCACGACCGCGCCCTTCTTGACGTCGCCCGGCTCGGCGAAGGGATCGCCCTCGAGCTGCTTGACGCCGAGCGAGATGCGCTCCTTCTCGACATCGACGTCGAGCACGACGGCCTTCACCAGGTCGCCCTTCTTGAAGTTGTCGATCACCTGCTCGCCCGGAAGCTTCCAGTCGAGATCGGACAGGTGCACCATGCCGTCGACGTCGCCTTCGAGACCCAGGAACAGGCCGAACTCGGTCTTGTTCTTGACCTCGCCCTCGACCACCGAACCGACCGGATGCTTCTCGACGAAGACTTCCCAGGGGTTGCGCATGGTCTGCTTGAGGCCGAGCGAGATGCGGCGCTTGACCGAATCGACTTCCAGCACCTGCACCTCGACTTCCTGCGAGGTGGAGACGATCTTGCCGGGATGCATGTTCTTCTTGGTCCACGACATCTCGGAGACGTGGATCAGGCCTTCGATGCCCGGCTCGAGCTCGACGAACGCGCCGTAATCGGTGATGTTGGTGACGCGGCCGGTGAAGCGGGCGCCAAGCGGATACTTCGCCTCGATGCCCTGCCACGGATCGTCCAGGAGCTGCTTCATGCCGAGCGAGATGCGGTGCGTCTCGTGGTTGATCTTGATGATCTTGACCTTCACGGTCTGGCCGATGGAGAGCACTTCGGTCGGGTGATTGACGCGGCGCCATGCAATATCGGTGACGTGCAACAGGCCGTCGATGCCGCCGAGGTCCACGAACGCACCGTAATCCGTGATGTTCTTGACCACGCCGTCGATCACCTGACCCTCTTCGAGGTTCTGCACCAGCTCCTGGCGCTGCTCGGCGCGGGTTTCTTCGAGCACGGTGCGGCGGGACACCACGATGTTGCCGCGGCGACGGTCCATCTTGAGGATCTGGAACGGCTGCGAGTTGTTCATCAGCGGCGCGACGTCGCGGATCGGACGGATATCGACCTGCGAGCGCGGCAGGAAGGCCACGGCACCGTCGAGATCGACGGTGAAGCCGCCCTTGACCTGGTTGAAGATGACGCCGGTGACCTTCTCGTTGTTCTGGAACGCCTTCTCGAGCTTGCCCCAGCTCTCCTCACGCCGCGCCTTGTCGCGCGACAGCACCGCTTCGCCCAGCGCATTCTCGATGCGGTCGAGGAACACCTCGACCTCGTCGCCAACCTTGAGATCGCTTTCGCGGCCGGGGCCGGCGAATTCGCGCAAGGCCACACGACCTTCGGTCTTCAGGCCGACATCGATGACGGCCATATCCTTTTCGATGGCAACCACCTTGCCCTTGACGACCGAGCTCTCCTGCAGATTGCCGCCGGCAAAGGATTCATCGAGCATCGCGGCGAAATCGTCGCGGGTAGGACTATAGGAAGCAGCAGTATTCGAAGCCATATGTTCTCCAGATGCGGGTGTCTTGCCGGCCGTTCGGGTTAAGGGCGCACCGCGCATGTGGTGTCAGGTCCGCAAATCCTGACGACCGCTCCTTGCGCGTGGGCGCAAAAGCGGGCCGGCAGCAAGCCACATGTTCGATACGTTGATGGCGCGCATTCCGCAAAAGTGGAAAACCGGTTTTGCGAAAGAATGCACGTGACGTAGATGTCCGAGCCCGGAAACGAAAGATCGACGTCAAGAACCGATGGAGCGGGCGCTCCTCCAATATCGGCCGGGGCTCAAACCCCGCTGCCGGCCCGCTCGGGCGGCCCCGACATAGTCGATGGCGGCACGGACGCTACCGATATAATATCCACCGCTATTTTCGGCAAGCCAGAAATGCCCGATTTGCGGGGCTCTAAGGCTGACACAAGCCTTAACAATGCCGGACTGCATTTGAACAATTGTTGACCGTGTTGCGCGAAAGGCATCTGGCAGGGCTTGTGGTGGAACCCGGGCTTAAGTGAGCCCGCGCATAGTGGGGCCCACCCAAGAGACAGGGGGAACGACCATGAAAAGCCTGATCGCCCTGGCCGTCGTTGCCGCGTTCGCACTCGGCCATGCCATCGCCGCAATGCCTGGCGCGGCGGCGTCGATGCGGACCTTTTCGGCTGCACAGTCTTTCTCCGGCCTGGCTGACCAGGAATCCTCGACGCGTTAGGTAGCGTTTTCGAGCGAAGTGGGTACTGGTTCGCGTGAAGAAAACGCGTCAAACAACAATCTAGGCCAGCCCGCGCGCCGCGCGCACCGCCTCGACGATGTCGATCGCGGCGCGCACGCCGGCCTCGATATCGAGATTGGAATTGTCCAGCGTATGCGCATCGGGCGCCGGCTTTAGTGGGGCCACCGCGCGATTCTTGTCACGCTCATCGCGCTTGAGAATATCGGCCAGCACCGCTGCCTCATCGGCGTCCTCGCCGCGCGCGCGGGCCTCCAGCGTCCGCCGCCGGGCCCGCACACGCGGATCGGCGACGACAAAGATCTTCACATCGGCATTCGGGCAGATCACGGTCCCGATATCGCGGCCGTCAAGGACCACGCCAGGCGGATCGGCGGCGAACTGGCGCTGGAAATTGACCAGCGCCTCGCGTACCTTGGGTATTGCAGATACCACGGAAGCGGCATCGCCGATCCGTTGCGTCTTCAGCTCGGGATGGCCGAATTTCTCAGGGTCGAGCTCCATCGCCGCCTTGATCGCGCGCGCTTCATCGGTGAGGTCGGCGCCGGCATCGAGCAACGCCTTCGCCACCGCGCGATAGATCACCCCGGTGTCGAGATGGCGGTAGCCATAATGCGCAGCGAGCCGTTTTCCCAGCGTGCCCTTGCCGGATGCGGCCGGCCCGTCGATGGCGATGATCATGGTGCCCTATTGAGTCGTGGAGTGAGGACCGCGGGCGCGCCGCAACGGTCGCTCCTCGGTGAAGATATTGCGCGAGGCAAACTCGCCCGGGCTGCTGAAGGTGAGAAATTCGCGCATCGCGTCCGAAGCGTCCGCCGAGGTGAACCAGGGTGTCTTCAACCGGCGCGCCGGATCACAGACCCAGCCGGGAACCCGCCCAAGCCTGCGTTGCTTGGCGAGATATTCGGCAATCGCACCAATCAACGCATCGAGCTTCGCGTCACCGGTCAATTTAGGCTCGCGTTCAATCGACGCATAGCGAAGCTCATCGGTGCTTGCCAGGTCGAACGTATCGACAAACTCGGCCAGGACATCGTCCTGCCGCGCACCAGCCTGAATGCTGTCGACGGCATCAGCGAGGGTATTTGGGGGCATCGGCCACTCCCTCACGGCTTATGCTGGGCTGCCGCCATAGCGTCAGCCTCATGAAAACTCCGCGCCGAGCGAGCGCATCATCGGAATGAAATCCGGGAAACTGGTGGCGATGAAGGCGGTGTCGTCGATCGTCACCGGCCGGTCGGCGGCGAGCCCCATCACCAGGGCCGACATCGCGATGCGATGATCCATGTGGGTGGCGACCACGCCGCCGCCGGGCACATGGCCCTTGCCCTCGACGATCAAATCGTCGCCTGAAATCTCGACCTTGACGCCGTTGACACGCAGCATGTCGGCGGTGGCTTCGAGGCGATCGGATTCCTTGACGCGCAATTCCTGCAGGCCGCGCATGATGGTAGTGCCCTCGGCGTAAGCGGCCGCCACCGCCAGCACCAGATATTCGTCGATCATCGCCGGCGCGCGTTCCGGCGGCACCTCGACCCCGCGCAATTTGGAAGCACGCACGCGCAGGCGCGCCATCGGCTCGCCGCCGTCCATGCGCAACTCGTCCTCCTCGATCGAGGCGCCCATCTCGCGCAGCGTCGTGAACAGCCCGGTGCGCAGCGGATTGGTCATGACGTCAGGCAGCACGATATCGGAGCCGCCAACGACCAGCGCCGCCACGACCGGGAACGACGCCGAGGAGGGATCGGCGGGAACGACGACCTCAGCGCCGTGCAGTTCGCCCTGGCCGGTCAGCGCGATCCGGCGGCCGTGGCTGCCTTCCTTGCTCGAGGTGAGCGCGGCACCAAAATGCTTCAGCATCAGCTCGGTGTGATCGCGGCTGGCTTCCTGCTCAATCACCGTGGTGACACCCGGCGCCGCCAGTCCCGCCAACAGCACCGCGGACTTGATCTGGGCCGAAGCGACGGGGGTCTTGTAGACGATCGGCAACGGGTTGCGGGCGCCATGCAGCGTCAGCGGCAGGCGGCCGCCTTCCCTCATCTCGCCCGCCCTGGCGCCCATCAGTTCCAAGGGATCGAGGATCCGCCGCATCGGCCGCGAGCGCAGCGAGGCATCGCCGTCAAAGGTCGCCGTGATCGGACAGCCCGCAACCGCTCCCATCACCAGCCGGCAGCCGGTGCCGGAATTGCCAAAATCGAGCGGCCCGGCGGGCTCCGCGAAGCCCCCGACGCCAACGCCCCGGACCGACCAGGCAAACGGGCCGGTACGCTCGACCTCGGCGCCCAGCGCCCGCATCGATTTGGCGGTATTGAGCACATCTTCGCCCTCGAGCAGCCCGGAAATCCGGCTTTGGCCGACCGCCAGCGCACCCAGGATCAGGGCCCGGTGGGAGATCGACTTGTCGCCGGGGACGCGGGCCTTGCCGCTCAGGGGACCGCTCGCGCGGGCCTCCAGGGGGGCCTTGGAGGGGGTCTTTTCGGGGTTCTGGTGGTCGGAATGGGCCAAGATCGCGTCCTCTCGCGGCGCGGCAGGTAACATATCGAACCCCCGGCGTCACCCGGGAGTAAATGCGCGCAAACCGCTATTGACAGCGGCCCCTCAACTAGCCAAGTGAAGCACCGCTTTTCAGAAAATTCCTGGGATCACCACGTGGCCAAGTCCGACCTCGGAACCAAACGCATTTGCCCGACCACGGGCAAGAAGTTCTATGATCTGAACAAGAACCCGGTTATCTCGCCTTACACTGGCGAAGTCGTGCCGATCGCCCCCGTGGCGCCGCCGCGCGCTACCCGAGGCGCCAGCGCCGCTGCGGCCACCGCCGCTGCCGATACGCCGGAGCCCGCGGAGGCCGAAGAATTGGTCTCGCTCGAGGAGGCCGATGCCGAGGAGAACACCGGCAAGGTCAAGGCGGTCGTTCCCGAATCCGAGGACGATATCGAGATCGACGAGACCCTCGAAGACGATGATGACGATGATTCCACCTTCATCGCCGACGAAGAAGAGGGCGATGAGGACGTCACCGACATCATTGGCGACGTCGGAGGCGATGAAGAGACTTGAGATCGATCCAGAACTGTGTTCTGGGTCTTTCCCCGCGAGTCGGATGCGGCTCGCGATCCCTTAAGGGGCCATAGCTCAGCTGGGAGAGCGCTTGCATGGCATGCAAGAGGTCGGCGGTTCGATCCCGCCTGGCTCCACCACGCTTCGCCCTTCGGGCTACGCGTGGCGCAGCCGCGCGGAGCTCGAAGGGCGAAGCGTGGTGCCCGGCGAAGCCCAACGGGCGAAGACGGGCTGCCGAGAACTTCGCTGGTGCTATCTGCTAGTAGACATTGATGTGGTACGTCTACATCATCCGCAGCATCAACTTTCCAGACCAGGAGTACATCGGTGCCACTGCGGATTTGAAACGACGCTTTCCGGAACACAATGCCGGCAGATCCGCGCACACCGCCAAGTTCAAGCCATGGCAACTGATCTGGTACTGTGCCTTCCCCGATAAGTACAAAGCGCTCGCCTTCGAGAAATATCTCAAATCCCATTCCGGCCGCGCGTTCGCCAAGAAGCGCCTCTGATCCCCCCTCACTCCGCCACCGCCGCATTCAGCCTGTCCCGCAGCGCCACGATCTCGTTCTTCATCGCCGATAGTTCCGGGACCGAGCAGGCAGAGGCCGCCAGGACCTGTCGCGGCACCGCTCTCGCCTTCTCCTTCAGCGCCTGCCCTTGCGGCGTGAGTGCGATCAGCACCTGCCGCTCGTCTTCCTTGCTGCGTGTGCGCTTGATGAGCTGCGCGGCTTCCAACCGCTTGAGCAGCGGCGTCAGCGTGCCGGAATCCAGGAATAGCCGCTCGCCGATATCCTTGACCGGAACGCCATCCTTCTCCCACAGCACCAGCATCACCAGGTATTGCGGATAGGTCAGGCCCAGCCGGTCCAATAGCGGCTTGTAGACGCGGTTGAACGCGTGCGCGGCCGAATAGATCGCAAAGCAGATTTGATTGTCGAGCCGTAGCGGCTGGTCCGCGACCGCCAACTGTTTCCGTGCCATTTTCTCAGCCTCGTCAGAATCTGGGTTCATTGTGGGCCGGTGCCGCCGCACATTCAATTGCGAACAATTAAATGTGAGGCCATGCGCTTTATATTGTGCACAATCTAGTTGTCTGCAATATAAACGGCGTCGAAACCATTGATGAGGGAGACACCCCATGTCCGTGAACGTGCTCTACAAGACCAGCGCCAAGGCCACTGGCGGCCGCGACGGCCATTCCGCGACGCTTGATGGTGCGCTCGACGTCAAGCTCACCACCCCGAAGGAGCTTGGCGGTGGCGGCGGCGCCGGCAACAACCCCGAACAGCTCTTTGCGGCCGGCTACGCCGCCTGCTTCATCGGCGCGATGAAGTTCGTGGCCTCGCAGGGCGGCCCGAAGGTGCCCGCCGACGCTGCGGTGACCTCGACGGTCGGCATCGGACCGCGCTCCGAAGGCGGCTTCGGCCTCGATATCGCGCTCGATGTCTCCCTGCCCGGGCTCTCGCGCGCGGATGCAGAGGCGCTGGTGGAAAAGGCCCACCAGGTGTGTCCCTATTCCAACGCCACGCGCGGCAATGTCGATGTGCGCCTGAACGTGGTGTAATCCGTATGGCGGAATAGCCCGCTGCATCCGGCGGGCTATTCGCGTTGCGATCAGTGGTGCGGCATGCCTCCACGCGCGATAAGGCATTGCCGCCGCGTTCGAAGACCGCTAGCTCTGGACAAGCCCTCCATCTGTTTGACTTGAGCGAAGGTTTCCCATGAGTTCAGAAGCGGTCGCGGGCGCGATGGCCGGCCTGCGCGTGATCGATTTGACGCGCGTGCTCGGCGGCCCCTATTGCACCCAGATTCTCGCCGACCACGGCGCCGACGTGATCAAGGTCGAGCCGCCCGCCGGCGACGAAGTGCGCGACTGGGGCCCTCCCTTTCATGAGGAGGATGCGGCCTATTTCGTCGGCATCAACCGCAACAAGCGCTCGATCGGGCTCGACCTCGCCTCCGAAGGCGGCCGTGCCGTGCTGATGAAGCTGCTCGAAAGCGCCGACGTCCTGATCGAGAATTTCAAGCCGGGCACGCTCGACAAATGGGGCATCGGCAACGACGTGCTGCGCGCGAAATTCCCGCGGCTGGTGCATTGCCGGATCTCCGGCTTCGGCGCCGACGGCCCGCGCGGCGGCAATCCCGGCTATGACGCGATCATCCAGGCCATGACCGGCATGATCGCCGCCACCGGCTCGCCGGAAAGCGGCCCGATGCGAATCGGCGTGCCGCTGGTCGACATCACCACCGGGCTCTATGCGACGATCGGCATCCTGATGGCGCTGTCGGAGCGGCAGCGCTCCGGCCTCGGCCAGTTCCTCGAGACCACGCTGTACGAGACCGGTCTTGCGATCATGCATCCGCACACGGCCAACTACTTCATGCACGGCAAGCCGCCAAGCCTCACCGGCAACGAGCATCCCAACCTCGTTCCTTACGCGATCTTCCCGACCAAGACCGACAACATCTTCATCGGCGTCGGCAATGACGGCACCTTCCGCAAATTGTGTAAGGAGATCGGCAAGCCCGAGCTCGGCACCGACCCGCGCTTTGCCCGCAACAAGGACCGCATCGCCAACCGCGACGCGCTGCGCGCGGAGCTTGCCGCGGTGTTCAGCCAGTATGAGGCCGAGCCGCTGTGCAACCGCCTGCTCGCCGCCGGCCTGCCGGCGGGGCCGGTGCAGAAGATCGACCAGGCGCTGACCAACCCGCACACGATCTACCGCGGCGATATCATCGAGAAGGATTGGTACAAGGGCGTCGCCTCGCCGATCCGGCTGGAACGCACCAAACCCAGCCTGCGCCGCACCCCGCCAAAGTTCAGCCAGCACGCCACTGAGGTGCTCGGCGAGTTCGGCTACTCGCAAGCGGAAGTCGAGGCGCTGGTCGCCAAGGGCGTGGTCTGCGGGCCCGAGCGGAAGCGCTGATCTGTCCGGGTCGGCTTCGTAGCCCGGATGGAGCGAAGCGCAATCCGGGGCTTTTTCGCAAGGCGCGAATTTTCCCGGATTACGCTTCGCTCCATCCGGGCTACTTGCCGGCTGCGGCAACAAGTCACTTCAAGATTGACGTTCCAGGGGCCGCGCGTTTTTGCGCCGGCTCCCGCTTCCCCGGCGCCATGATCTTCGCTTATAGGTCATTTGCACGTCATTCCGCGCTGCTAGCGCAACCGACGGAGATGGCGGCTTAACGGGAGGGGTTTTGATGGCTTTTCGACAGTTCGGCGCTGCAGCAGCAATCGCGGTCGCACTGGCATTCGGCGCTTCGCCGGCATTTGCGGTGACCGAGATCCAGTGGTGGCACGCCATGACCGGCGGCAACAACGATGTCGTGGTCAAGCTCGCCAATGACTTCAATGCATCGCAGAGCAAGTACAAGGTCGTTCCGACCTACAAGGGCGGCTATGCTGATACGATGAACGCCGGCATTGCCGCGTTCCGCGCCGGTAACGCGCCCCACATCATGCAGGTCTTCGAGGTCGGCACCGCCACCATGATGGCGGCAACCGGCGCGATCAAGCCGGTCTACAAGCTGATGCAGGAGGCCGGCGAGAAATTCGATCCGAGCAGCTACCTGCCCGCGATCACCGGCTACTACTCGACTTCGAAAGGCGAGATGCTGTCCTTCCCCTTCAACTCGTCCTCGACGGTGATGTGGGTCAATCTCGACGCCTTGAAGAAGGCTGATATCGCCGAGATTCCGAAGACCTGGCCGGACGTGTTCGACGCAGCGAAAAAACTGAAGGCCGCGGGCTACACCAATTGCGGCTTCTCCAACGCCTGGGCGACCTGGGTCAATATCGAGCAGCTCTCGGCCTGGCACAACGTGCCGCTGGCCAGCAAGGCCAACGGGCTCGACGGCTTTGACACCGTGCTGCAGTTCAACGGACCGCTGCAGGTCAAGCATCTCGAAAATCTGATCGAGCTGCAGAAGGACAAGACCTACGACTATTCCGGCCGCACCAACACCGGCGAAGGCCGCTTCACTTCGGGCGAGTGCCCGATCTTCCTGACCTCGTCGGCCTTCTTCGGCAATGTGAAGTCGCAGGCCAAGTTCAACTGGACCAACGCGCCGATGCCCTACTATCCCGACGCCAAGGGCGCGCCGCAGAATTCGATCATCGGCGGCGCCTCGCTGTGGGTGATGGGTGGCAAGACGGCCGAGGAATACAAGGGCGTCGCCAAGTTCCTGGCCTTCCTCTCCGACACCGACCGCCAGGTCGGGATCCACAAGGCCTCCGGTTATCTCCCGATCACCAAGGCGGCCTACGAGAAAGCGAAGGCGGAAGGCTTCTACAAGGATCAGCCTTATCTGGAGACCCCGCTGAAGGAGCTCACCAACAAGGAGCCGACCGAGAACTCGCGCGGCCTGCGCCTTGGCAACATGGTGCAGCTCCGCGACATCTGGGCCGAAGAGATCGAGCAGGCGCTGGCCGGCAAGAAGACCGCCAAACAGGCGCTCGATGCCGCCGTCGAGCGCGGCAACCAGATGCTCCGGCAGTTTGAAAAAACCGCTGTACGCTGAGATCTCGCGTCGCACGCACACCACGTAGCCCGGATGGAGCGAAGCGTAATCCGGAGAGTTTCGCCGCGGATCGACTACCCGGATTACGCTTGCGCTCCATCCGGGCTACAATTACGCGCCGAGGGGATGATCGGGCGGCCCGCATGATGCGGCCTGCCTCGCTTGGGGTGTCATGCAGAAGCAGGCGGTTTTCCAGTCCAAGCTGTTGCCTTTTGCGCTGGTCGCGCCGCAGCTCGCGATCGTCCTGATCTTCTTCTATTGGCCGGCCGCGCAGGCGGTGCTGCAATCCTTCCTGCTTCAGGATGCGTTCGGGCTCTCGACCAGTTTCGTCTGGTTCGAGAACTACCAGGACATCCTGAGCCAGCCGGATTATTGGGCGGCGATCGTCAGGACCTTCGTGTTCTCCTTCGCCATCGCGTTCTCGTCGCTGTCGTTTGCGCTGCTGCTGGCTGTCATGGCCGACAAGCCGCTGCGCGGCGGCACGCTGTATCGCACGCTCCTGATCTGGCCCTATGCCGTCGCCCCGCCGGTGGTCGGCGTGCTCTGGGTGTTCATGCTGCACCCCTCGCTGGGAATCCTGGCGCGCGGACTGCGCGGCATGGGCATCGACTGGAATCCGCTGCTCGACGGCAACCAGGCCGCGCTCCTGATCATTCTCGCCGCCGCCTGGAAGCAGATTTCCTACAATTTCCTGTTCTTCCTCGCGGGCCTGCAGAGCATTCCGAGAAGCGTGTTCGAGGCGGCCGCGATTGACGGGGCACGCCCGATGCGCCGGTTCTGGACGGTGACGTTCCCGCTGCTGTCGCCGACCATCTTCTTCCTTCTGGTCATCAACATCGTCTACGCCTTCTTCGACACGTTCGGCATCATCGACACGATGACGCGCGGCGGACCGGCAAAGGCCACCGAGACGATGGTGTACAAGGTCTATGTCGACGGCCTGCTCGGCGGCAACCTCGGCAGCTCGGCAGCGCAATCGGTGATCCTGATGATCATGGTCATCGGACTGACAGCGGTGCAGTTCCGCTTCGTCGAGCGCAAGGTGACCTACTGATGGTCGAGCAGGAAGGCATCCAGCGCTACGTCGCGCATGCGATCCTGTGGGTCGGCATCGCGATCGTCGCGTTTCCGGTCTATCTCGCCATCGTTGCGTCCACCCAGGAAAACGCCGTTATCGCCAACGGCCAGATGTCGCTCCTGCCGGGCGGACATTTCCTGGAAACCTACTACCAGACCATTTTCGTCGGCACGAGCGGCTCGACCCGCGAGCCGGTCGGCACCATGCTGCTCAACTCGCTGGTGATGGCGCTGTTGATCGCATTCGGCAAGATCGCGATCTCGATCATCTCGGCCTATGCGATCGTCTATTTCCGCTTTCCGTTCCGGATGGCGATGTTCTGGCTGATCTTCATCACGCTGATGCTGCCGGTCGAGGTGCGGATCTATCCGACCTACAAGACCGTCGCCGATCTGCACCTGCTCGACAGCTATGCCGGTCTTGCGCTGCCGCTGATCGCATCCGCCACCGCGACGCTCCTGTTCCGCCAGTTCTTCATGACCGTGCCCGAGGAGCTGCTCGAGGCGTCGCGCATCGACGGCGCAGGGCCGTTGCGGTTCTTCTGGGATACGCTGTTGCCGCTGTCGCGCACCAACATGGCGGCGCTGTTCGTCATCCTCTTCATCCTCGGCTGGAATCAGTATCTCTGGCCGCTGTTGATCACCACGCGCGACGACATGCAGACGATCCAGATCGGCATCCGCAAGATGATCACCACCACCGATGCACTGACCGAATGGCCGGTGGTGATGGCCACCGCCGTGCTCGCAATGCTGCCGCCGGTGCTCGTGGTCGTGGTGATGCAGAAGCTGTTCGTGCGCGGACTGGTGGAGACGGAAAAGTGAGGGAGCTAGTGGCGAATAGCGAATGGCGAGTAGCGAATGGAGGCACGCGCAAGCTGACGACCTTCGCTTTCCTATTCGCTATTCGCGTCCGCGGAGCTCGACATGGCTAACGTCACCCTCCGCAACGTCCGCAAGACCTATCCGGGCGGCTTCGAAGCGATCAAGGGCATCGATTTCGAGGTCGGCGACGGCCAGTTCTGCGTGCTGGTCGGCCCGTCCGGCTGCGGCAAGTCGACGCTGCTGCGCATGGTGGCGGGGCTGGAGACCATCACCGGCGGCGAGATCGACATCGGCGGCCGCGTGGTCAACCAGGTCGAGCCCGCTGATCGCGACATCGCCATGGTGTTCCAGAACTACGCGCTCTATCCGCATATGAGCGTCTACAACAACATGGCCTACGGCCTGCGCAACCGCCGCATGCCGGAGGCGGAGATCAGGACGCGCGTCGAGGAAGCCGCGCGCATCCTCGAGCTTGCCGCGATGCTCGACCGCAAGCCGCGGCAGCTCTCCGGCGGCCAGCGACAGCGCGTCGCGATGGGGCGCGCGATCGTGCGGCAGCCGAAAGTGTTCCTGTTCGACGAGCCGCTGTCGAACCTCGACGCCAAGCTGCGCATCGCGATGCGAGTCGAGATCCGCAAATTGCAGCGCCGGCTGAACACGACCTCGATCTACGTCACCCACGATCAGCTTGAGGCAATGACGCTCGCCGATATCCTCGTCGTGATGAACGGCGGCCTGGTCGAGCAGATCGGCAATCCCCTTGAAATCTACAAGAAGCCGGCGACCACCTTCGTCGCCGCCTTCATCGGCGCGCCGCCGATGAACCTGATGCCGCTGGCTTCCGATGAACTCAGGTCGCAGCTCGCCAGCGATATCAGTGCCAGCGGCGCCGGCATTCTCGGGATCCGGCCCGAAGACTTCGTGATCGCGAACGAATCGGTCCCCGGCGGCGTCGCGCTTGGCCTCACCGTGGAGGCGATCGAGCATGTCGGCGCCGAGACCTTCGTCTACGGCACCCGCCAGCGTGAGGAACAGGGCGTGGCCGCCAACCCCGGCGAACTGCCGCCGGGCGAGGTCATCGTCCGGGTTCCCGGCGCGACCGGCCCCGCCATCGGCCAGCGGATCCGGGCGGTCGCCCCCCGCGACAAATTGCACCTGTTCACCGCCGATGGCCGGAAGCGAATCGGCTGAGGCTTGGACGCCCTCCCTCGCCGTCATTCCGGGGCCCGCGCAGCGGGAACCCGGAATCCATCGGGCTGCATACCGTGGCGGAGAAATGGATTCCCGGTTCATCGCGGAGCCTGTCATCGGGCCGCGCTTCGCGCGGACCCGGTGGCAATGCCCCGGGGACGACGGCGTTTGGGCTGGCAACGAGCGGATTAATCCTGATTCCAGAGGCGCTTGAACCCTCCGCGAATCGCCCCCATATTCGTTCATGACCGAGGGCAAGACGCCTATTCGGTTGCATGGGGCGCCGCAAGGGCCCCTCAAAGTCGCTTCGAGAGGGCTTTGGGATGTCTCGTGTTCCAACGTTGTCCAGTCCGTTCCTTTTGGGATTCGACGAAATCGAGCGTGCGCTCGATCGCGTCGTGAAAGGCGCCGACGGCTATCCTCCATACAACATCGAGCGGTGTGACCGGTCCAACGGCCAGCCCGAACGCCTGCGCATCACGCTGGCGGTGGCGGGGTTTACCCGCGACCAACTCGATGTAACGGTTGAGGAAAACCAGCTCGTGATTCGGGGCCGCCAGCAGGAGGACAAGGCTCGGCAATACATCCATCGCGGCATTGCCGCACGCCACTTCCAGCGCACTTTCGTGCTGGCGGAGGGGATGCAGGTGCTGGGCGCGGATCTGAAGAACGGGCTGTTGTCGGTCGACCTGGCCAGGCCGGAACCTGAAAGGGTCATTAAGACAATCGCGATCAATGAGCACGAATAATGGAACGAGGAGCGGACTCGACCGCTTAATCGACAAAGGAGTCGAGACCATGAGTGAAGTGAGTACGACGTTAGAACGCGATAGCGTCTCACCGGAGGCGCTGGCCCATCTGGGCGAGGGTCATATCGCCTATGTGAAGCAGGTCCGTTCCGAGGATGTACCGGATCTCTTTCCCCAGGCGCCCAAGATTGCGCCGGGACTCAAACTCTTTGCGCTCCATGCGGCCGACGGCACGCCGATGATGCTGACCGATAGCCGGGAAGCCGCGGTCGCCAACGCCTGGAGCAACGAGCTACAGGCCGTCAGCGTCCACTGACGCCGGTCAGCCTGACGCGGGCTGGTTGAAGGCGCCACAGCGAATTCGATGCGCGGGCATGTCCTCCAACGAGGGCTGCCCGCGTGTTTTTCAAACCGCCCCCCGCTTCATTTGAAGGACTCCCGGAGCTCAAGCAGCGCCGCCTTGAGCGGCGGTCGATCGTCTTTGACGGCTTTCCAGATGATTGCAGCATCAACCCACTGGTAATCATGCCGCAGAATATTGCCGATGCCGGCGATATCCTTCCAACGCACGTCCTTGTGCTGGGCCTTCAAATCATTGCCGAGATGGCGGCTGGCTTCGGAGATAATCTCTATTCCACGTTCAACCGCAGAGCGCAGCAACCACGAGCGCTCGTAATCGCGAATCGTTTTTCCGGCCAGCGCCTTCTCGATGCCGCGGATGCTTTCGAGCATGTCGTGGATCCGCAGCAAAGGGGAGCGCGTGGGCATCTAGAAAACCCGCATCGCCTCGGCTTCGATCTGTTTTCGGATGAGCGGATGGAGTCCCTTGCGGGTGGTTAAATCGACTTCGACGCCAAGGCTCTCCTCGAGTAGCCGCTTGGCGGCCACCAAATCCAGGGCGTTAAAGCGGCCCCGAGGATCGTAGTCGATAAACAGGTCGATGTCGCTTTTCGCATTGGCTTTGTTGCGAGCCGTCGAACCAAACAGGTAGAGCGACGTCGCTCCCAGCGCCTTGATGGCGTCCGCCTGGCTTCGGAGCTTCCTCAATGCTTCAGTTCTTGTCATGCAGCAATTGTATCACGAGCGACGAAATGCCGCCAAAGCGGGTATGCGCTTCGCAACTAGCGACTAAGCCGCGCTTGCCGGCGGCAGTGCGAGCACCGAGTAGATCGCCTGCGCGTCGCGGGAGGCACGGAGCTTCTTGGCAACGTCCTGGTCGCGTAGCAGGCGGGCGATGCGCGCCAGGGCCTTGAGGTGGTCGGCGCCGGCGCCTTCGGGGGCGAGCAGGAGGAAGATGAGGTCGACCGGCTGGCCATCCATCGCCTCGAAATCGATCGGGCGCTCCAGGCGCGCGAACAGGCCGAACAGCTTTTCCAATTTCGGCAATTTACCGTGGGGAATGGCGACGCCGTAACCGACCGCGGTGGTGCCCAATTTCTCGCGCTGCAGCAATACCTCGAAGATCGAACGTTCGTTCTGCCCCGTAAGAGTTGCGGCCCGCGCGGCGAGCTCCTGCAGCGCCTGCTTCTTGCTGATGACTTTCAACGCCGGGAGAATCGCCTCGGGTGCGACCAGATCGGTAATCGTCATGGGGCGTTCCGAGGGTGAAGTGAACCGTCAAGTTGCGAAATAGGTTGTCAGGCGCAGGCGTCAAGAAGATGAATCGGGAAGCGGCTTTTTGGCCCAGATCCCGATCGGGCGGCTTCTACTCCAAGGCATGAGCCGTGCCAACTCCTGCCGGCCAGTTCCCTTGAGCCTATGCTTAAGGGCCGCGGACCATAGGGACGGGCAGGGGGCACGTCAATGCGGAACGGCATAACCATTATGGATTAACCACGGGGGGATCGACCCAGCCTACATTGCCGTCCGCGCGGCGGTAAATGATGTTCACACGGCCGCTACCACCGTGCTGGAAGACCAGGCAGGCTGCGCCGGTCAGGTCCAATTCCAGCACCGCCTCGCTGACCGACAGCCGCTTCAGCGAGGTGGTCGCCTCGGCGATGATCACGGGACTGTATTCGGTGACTTCCCCTTCGCCCTCCGCCGGCGCCTCGATCACATAGCTTGGCGCATCCAGGGGAACGCCGTTGAGCTCGGCAAGGGCGGCGGAGGCCGCGTAGGCCTTGCGGGCCGAGCGGTCCTTCAGCCGGCTCTTATAGCGGCGCAGGCGCTTCTCGATCATCAGGAGCGCGGCGTCGGCGCTGGCATAGGCGTCGGGGGCGTTCGAATCCGCTTCCAGCGTGATCCCGGAATCCAGGTGCAGCGCACAGTCGGTGCGGAAGCCGAAGCCGTCCTTGCTCAGCGTGATATGGCCGGAATAGTTGCCGTCGAAATACTTCTTCAGAACCTCATCGGTGCGCTCGTTCACGCGTGCGCGAAGCGCCTCGCCGATTGAGATGCTCTTTCCCGAGATTCGAAGGGTCATTGCGTGCCTCTATGCCTTATGAAACCCCCGATCGCTTCGGAGGGGTACCAAGACTAGCGCGATTTAACGCGAACGCAATTACACCGGTGCGGTATCGCGCGACCGGTCTGGAGAGGAAGCAGGTGCTGAAAGGGCGTGTCCAAGCATGCTCTGTTTGTCGCGGCGGCGCTGCACCGAGGAAGGAATTCGCATCGCTTCGCGATACTTCGCGACGGTGCGGCGGGCGATATCAATGCCCGACGCGCGCAATCGTTCCACGATCGTATCGTCAGAGAGGATCGCGGACGGCGATTCGGCGTCGATCAACTGCTTGATGTGATGACGGACGGCTTCGGCCGAATGCGCCTCGCCGCCGTCGGCGGAGGCGATCGATGCCGTGAAGAAGTACTTGAGTTCGAAAGTGCCGCGATTGGTCGCCATATATTTGTTGGCGGTCACACGCGACACCGTCGATTCGTGCATCTGGATCGCATCCGCCACGGCTTTGAGATTAAGCGGCCGCAAGTGCGCCACGCCGTAGGTGAAGAAGCCGTCCTGCTGGCGCACGATCTCGGTTGCGACCTTGAGGATCGTGCGGGCGCGCTGATCAAGGGCGCGCACCAGCCAAGTCGCGTTCTGCAGGCAATCCGTGAAGTAGGACTTGTCGCCGTCCTTCCGGATCGTCTTTGACAATTCGGCATAATAGGTCTGGTTCACCAGGACACGCGGCAACGTGTCGCTATTGAGCTCGACATGCCAGCCGCCATCAGGCCCCGGCCGCACATAGACGTCCGGCACCATGGTTTGCGTCCGCGACGAGCCGAACTTCAGGCCCGGCTTCGGATCGAGCCGGCGGATCTCGCCGATCATGTCGGTGATGTCTTCGTCGTCGACGCCGCACAGCTTCCGCAGGGATGCGATATCGCGCTTGGCGAGGAGATCGAGATGTTCGACCAGGGCCTGCATCGCCGGGTCGTAGCGATCGAGCTCGCGGAGCTGGATCGCCAGGCACTCGCTCAAGTTTCGCGCGCAGACGCCGGGGGGATCGAATTTCTGCAGCACCGAGAGCACTGCATCGACCTCGTGCTGCGGCGCACCGAGCCGCTCCGCTGCCTGGCCGAGATCCGGCGGCAGGTAGCCGGCCTCATCGACGAGGTCGATTAGATATTGCCCGATCATACGCTGGGACGGTGAGGTAAAGGCGACCGCAAGCTGCTCGGCGAGATGGTCGGCCAGCGTCAGCTCGGCGGCGACAAAGGCTTCGAGATTGTAGTCCTCATCGCTCGAGGCGCCGCCGCCCCATTCGGTATAGGAGGTCGGAGCCGCGTCTTTCGCGGCGCGTTCGGCAGCCTCCGCCGGCTCTTCGGAGAAGACGTTTTCGAGGCCGGTATCGAGCGTCTGCTCGATCTCGGCGCGGCTGCCGAGATCGCGGTTCAGCCATTCCTCCTGACTCGGCTCGAAGCCGTCGGCGGAACTCGCCGCCTCGCCACCGGCTTCGTCGCCGTAGCTGGAACCATCAGCCTCGGAAAACTCCTGCCGCTCCGTGGCGGGCTCGCCCGCCACCGGCGGTTCCGGCCCATCGCTGGCGCGATCCAGCAATGGGTTCCGTTCCAGCTCCTCCTCCACGAAGGCCGAGAGGTCCAGATTGGACAGTTGCAGCAGCTTGATCGCCTGCATCAACTGCGGCGTCATCACCAGCGACTGCGACTGGCGGAACTCTAATCTCTGGGTCAGTGCCATGGAGGCAAGAACGGTCCAATAAAGAAGTTGGCTCGATTCTTGCTTAGCCTAGTCCAAGGCCGATGTACACGGCTTGACGGATCGGAAAAAGGGCTAGAGGCGGAATTCTTCGCCAAGGTAAAGCCGGCGGACATCCGGATTGTTCACGATCTCATCCGGGCTGCCTTCCGTCAAGATTTCCCCGGCGTAAACGATGTAGGCGCGATCGGTCAGGCCGAGCGTTTCCCGCACATTGTGGTCGGTAATGAGCACCCCGATACCGCGATTGGTCAGGTGACGGACCAGATCCTGGATGTCCCCGACCGCGATCGGGTCGATGCCGGCGAATGGCTCGTCGAGCAGCATGTAATTGGGCCGCGTCGCCAGTGCGCGGGCGATCTCGACGCGGCGGCGCTCGCCGCCGGATAGCGCGATCGATGGTGTCTTTCGCAACCGCGTAATGTTGAATTCGTCGAGCAGCGCATCGAGTTCCGCCTCGCGCTTCTTCCTTGAAGGCTCGACCACTTCGAGCACCGCGCGGATGTTCTGCTCGACCGACAATCCGCGGAAGATCGAGGCTTCCTGCGGAAGATAGCCGATGCCGAGGCGGGCGCGCTGATACATCGGCAGTTTCGTCACATCGTGGCCATCCAGCTCGATGGCGCCGCGATCGGCCTTGATCAGCCCGGTGATCATGTAGAATACCGTGGTCTTGCCGGCGCCATTGGGGCCCAGCAGGCCGACCGCCTCGCCGCGGCGCACATAGATGCTGACGCCGCGCACGACCTGGCGGCTGCCGAAACTCTTTTCCACGCTATGCACAGCCAGATAGCCCGGGCGCCGGATCAGGCGCGGGGCACTGGCGCCCTTGGTCTTGGCGGACGTCTTGGCTGGCTTGGCGGCGCGCGGGCGCGGCCTCTCCTCCCTGGGCGGCTCGGGCACCGGTTGCGGATGTGGCAGTTCCATGCCGGGCATCGGGGCGGCACGCGCCCCCGGCGACGTATCCCGGACGGAGCTTGTCAGCATCTCGCCAAAGGAATCGTCGAGCGCGGTGATGTCCTCACGCGAACGCGCGAAGCCGGAACTGCGTTTCGCAGGGCGCCTTCGGAACATGCCGAATATGTCCACCATCCCGCTTCGCCAGCCTTTCACGGTGTCCCCGGGGACTACGCCCGCGGGCTAATCGATTAGCTCGCGAACCTTGAATGCGTGGATGCCCCTGTCCTGCGGAACCGCTCGCCCACCCCCAGGCGCGTTCCACCACCGGACGTCCACTCTCTGTTCGGAAAACCGGTTCCCATTTTTCCGGATCATCGCCTAGATACAGTCTCGCCCCGCCGGCTTCAACCTCGCCGCCTCAAGATATTCAGTAAGCTATTGATTTATTTCGACTTACTGGAAGGCGACGGGCTGCCGGGCTGCGGCGGGCAGCCCCCCTGGCCACCGCCGCCCTGTCCGCCCTGTCCTTGCTGGATCAGCGCCTGCACCCTGCCGCCGTCGGATTCCACACGCGAGACGCCGGTCGTCATGTCCACCAGCAGCCTGTCGCCGCGCAGCACGTTCTTGCACTGCGTCAGCACGACGCCGCCGAGCATGGTAATGAGATTGGCTTTGGTGTCGAAGATCGCGGTCTCCCCGGTGACGACCTGATCCTTCTGGGTGACCACGACGTTGCCCTTGGCCTCCAGCCGCTTGATCGAGGAGCTGCCACCCGGCCCCGGCTGGGCCGACTGCATCGGCGCCGATTTTGCGCTTTTGGCGTTCGATGGCGGCGGCGTGCCTTGGCCCTGTCCCGAATTCGATTCATAGAACACGACCAGCGTCTTCGACGTCATCGTGGTGTCGCCCTGTACCACCTTCACATTGCCCGAGAATGTCGCTTCCTTTTTCTTGTCGCGCATCTCGAGCGCCGCCGCCTCGATCTGGATCGGCTGGTCACGATTCTGGGTAAAGCCCTGCATGGCGTTGGGCACGCCGGAGACTGCGCTCTGCGCGCGCACCGAACCCGGCGCGATCATCGCGAGTACGAAGGCCGCCGCTGCAACACCGCGCGAAGAAAACTGCTTCATGAAGATCATTTCGTGTTGGCGGATTTGCTTGAGCCCGAGCGCGTCTTCTGTGGCGGTGGCGGTGCAGGTGCGGGCGCCGGCTCCGCTTCGGCCTGCGCCGGCGGATTATCCATGATCAAATTCATCACGACATTGCCTTCGAAGCGCACGACCTCGCCGTTGTTGTAGATCCGGAGCTTGTCGGCGGTCAGCGTGCCGTTCAGCAATTTGACGTCGACATGCTCGTCCGACGTCACCGTGCCCTTGTTGATATCGACAAAGGCTTGCGAAAGCTTGGCCTCATAGCCGGTCGACGTTTGCAGGAAGATGTCTTTGCGCAGGTCGAGGAGCTGCTGCTTGCTGTCGTAGAAGCCGGTGCGCGCATCCATGGTCATCGTGGAGCGGTCTTCCATCAGCATCTTTGCACGCAGGGTCTGAAGCTCGACGTGATCGGGGTCGGTGAGGTCCTGGATCGCCGCCTTGGCCCAGAGCTCGTACGGGCGCTGGTCGGTGGAGAAGCCTGCGAGATGCGGCGATTCCATCGTGATCTTGGTGCCGGAGACGACCAGGTTGCCGATGTCGACCGGCAGCTTCGGCAACAACATGCGGAACGGATTGAAGACCGACACCCCGACGATCGCGAGCAATGACAGCACCACCGCCGCGGGGACCGCGATGCGCAGGATCCGCACCATCCGGCTGTGGCGCTCGGCGGCGGCAAAGCGCGCCTCGAGGCCGGCTAGATAGGCTGGGCTCTGGATCGAATTCACCGCTGCTCCAAGGGCGCGAAGTCTGGCAAAAGCTTACATCATTCTACCCGGGACCGCCGGATTGCGCAGCCGGGACGTCGCATCGCGGCCGCCGCACACTCGCGTTACGAGTGTGACCGAAACGGGGCGGACGAACGTCTTTCGGACGTCCGAGCCGGCCTCGGACAGGCTTAGGAATGCGCAAAAATGTCTTCGGCTTCCCAGCCGCCGAGATCGAGCCGGGCGCGGGTGGGCAGGAATTCGAAACAGGCTTTCGCCAGTTCGGTGCGGCCCTCGCGCGCCAGCATCGCATCGAGCTTCTCGCGCAGCGCATGCAGATGCAGCACGTCGGACGCGGCATAGGCAAGCTGCGCCTCGCTCAGCGCCGGCGCGCCCCAGTCGCTCGATTGTTGCTGCTTCGACAGTTCGATATTGAGCACCTCGCGCACCAAGTCCTTCAGTCCGTGGCGGTCGGTATAGGTGCGGCTGAGGCGGGAAGCGATCTTGGTGCAGTAGACCGGCGTCGGCATCACGCCATAGGCATTGTAGAGCGCCGCAAGATCGAACCGCGCGAAGTGGAAGATCTTCAGGATGTTCGGATTGGCGAGCAGCGCCTTCAGGTTCGGCGCATCGGCTGATGCCATCGGCACCTGCACGACGTCGGCCGTGCCGTCGCCATTGGACATCTGCACCACGCAGAGCCGGTCGCGATGCGGATTGAGCCCCATGGTCTCGGTGTCGATCGCAACGGCATCCTTGTAGCGGGACAGATCCGGCAAATCGCCGCGGTGCAGGCGGATGGTCATGAAAGCGTGCCTCAGGTCAAAAAAGTTCGATTCGAGGCGCGACACTAGCCTCCAAAGCGCGAGGAGGCGAGCGCTAGAACAGCCACAAACCGCAATAAAACGAGCTATTTGCCATGGTTTTGCGGAGTTCCTCGGTGCCCGCAGCCAGTACCGACGAGAGCCCGCCGGCCATCCCTTGGGGGCGTAGCCCGGGTGAAGCGCCAGCGTAACCCGGGGCCGCTCCAACCACTTGCGCAAATGTCCCCGGTTGCGCTCCGCTCCACCCGGGCTACAGACTTTCTGTAAGACGCGCGAGCCAGCCGTTTCTGTCGCCGCGCTTCACGCAGGAGGGCTGCCGGAGTAAACACTGATGGTGTGGAGGTATGCTTGTGGTCGAGGGTAGGGGGAACAGCCCTATCGTGAACCTTGGATCGGCGGAGCAAACCCATGCAGAGCGAGGATCGACACGCCCATTGGCAAGACGTCTATAGCAAAAAGGCCGAGAACGAAGTTAGCTGGTTTCAGGAGAGCCCAGCTCCATCAATTGAATTGATCATGCAGGTCGGAGCGACGCGCGCCTCCCCTATCATAGACATCGGCGGCGGTGCTTCACGTTTGGTCGATAACCTCATCGAGAACGGCTTCGAGGATGTTACCGTGCTCGATATATCCGAAGCTTCGCTGCAGGTTGCCAGAACCCGTCTTGGGAACCGTGCTGCAAAGGTCGATTGGATCGTCGATGACGTAACGACGTGGGAGCCGACAAGGACCTACGACATCTGGCATGATCGTGCCACGTTCCACTTCCTGACCGAGGAGAACGACCGCACGGCCTATGTGGAGCGCTTGATGCAGGCGTTGAAGGTGGGCGGTCACGCGATCATCGCCACCTTCGCGCCGGACGGACCGGAACGCTGCAGCGGATTGCCTGTCGTGCGCTACGACCCGGAGGGCCTCGGCCGGATCCTGGGCCCTGCGTTCGAGCTCACCGATCGGCGGCAGCATCGGCATGGAACGCCATGGGGCACGGAGCAGTCGTTCCAGTTCAGCATGTTTCGCAGGGCCGACATCCCCTGAACTGCCCCGCCCAGGAAACCGGCGATGAAGCGTTTGGCGGCATCTGGACTTTGGCTTACCCGCTCTGTACGGACGATCTCCTCCCGAAGAGGTCGCGACGTCGAGAGAAACGACTAGATGCCCCGAATACCTAGACCAGTCCAATCGATGAAGCTCCTGCTCGCCTGGATGATGCCGCAAGGCACGTCGTTCCAGACCTATGCGACGGGGTCGAAGCTGCGCTTCATCGTCCAGTGCCGCGACGTCATCGGCCGTCATATCGCGAAATATGGCCGGTTTGAACCGCAATTGACCGACTGGATTAGCGGGTACCTGCAAAATCAACCGAAGGGCATCGTCGTCGACGTCGGCGCCAATCTCGGCTGGCATGCGGTGCATGCCGCTCAGCATGCCTCCGTCACCACCGTGGTGGCGTTTGAACCGGATGCGACCAATGCCTGGCTGCTCGATCGTAATCTCACGATCAACGACATCGACAAGGTTGTCGTCTATCCTTGCGCGGTTGGTGCCGCCGTCGGGCATGCGCATTTGCACCGTTACAAGCGGTCCAACAATGGACGCCACTCGCTGATCAAGAACTATGGACTGGGCTCGCGCGTGGTCCCGTTGACCGACGTCGATTCCGCGCTCGAAGCCCTTGGCTTGGCGCAGGACCGAATTTTGCTGATGAAGATCGATGTCGAGGGCTTTGAGCCCGCGGTTCTGGCGGGCGCCGTGAAAGCGCTCGAGCGCGCCGATGTCGTCATCACGGAATACTCGCCAGAGCTGAGCCGCGACGGCGATTTGTCGGTCGAAGGGATGGTCGATCGGCTGCTTGCGGCTGGATTTGTCCCCCATCAGCTCGCAGCTAAGTCGTCCAAGGCCGTCCGGGTTGAGCTCGAGGATCTGCGTCGCATCGAAGACCAGACCGATATCCTCTGGATCAAACCGACGGCGAACGGCTCCGCCATGGCCTCATCCGCGCAGGCCGAGCCATCTGCGGGATGACGCATGCCGAGCCTGTCCCTGATCGTGATCACCAAGAACGAAGAGCACTGCATTGCGCGGTGCCTGCGTTCGGTTGATGCGGACGAGATCATCGTGGTCGACAGCGGCAGCACGGATCGAACGGTGGAGATCGCCCGCGAGAGCGGCGCACGTGTCGTGGTGACATCGGATTGGCCGGGATACGGGCCGCAGAAGAGCCGCGCGCTCGCGCTCGCGCGAGGCGACTGGGTCCTGTCGCTTGATGCCGACGAATGGATCGAGCCGGAATTTGGCGACCGGATCAGGAGCGCCATCAACGCGGCGGACGCACATGCCGCCTACCAGACGCTCCGGCGATCGCGTTTCTGCGGCAAGGCGCTGAGATTCGGAGGTTGGTCTTCCGACTATGTCGTTCGCCTGTTCCAGCGCGGACAGGCCCGATTTTCCGACGACCTGGTCCACGAGGGGCTGATCGTCGACGGCCCCATCAAGCGGATCGATGTCACCATCGAACATGATTCGATCGAATCCTGGTCCGACGCCCAGGACAAGGTCGACCGCTATTCCCGAGCCGCAGCCGAGCAGATGAACGCCCGCGGCCGCCGCGCAGGCCCGTTCGCTGCGCCTTTGCATGGCTTGGCCGCCTTCCTGAAGGTCTACGTTCTGCGCCTGGGCTTCCTGGACGGAGCAGCCGGCTGGGGCGTGGCACAGTACAATCGGCAATATTCCGCCGCGAAGTGGCGGCGTCTTGCGGAATATTCGGCGCAAGCCAAGCGTGGCCGTTGATTGGCAGCCATCATGCTCTAGTTGCCCGTACCAACCGTACCTCGTCTCCTCGCCGCCTTCAGGTCAGCGATTGCGTCTTCCATGATCGTTGTCGGCACGAAGCTCGGCGGAAACGAACGCGGCGGAAACTCCTTGAACGTGACCATGAACTGAGAAACATCGTCCATCGCGCCGTAGATCGCACCGACGTGATTGAGGTTCCAGTCCCAGTAGGTGTTGGAGGTGATGTCCGCCCGCTCGAACGGATCCTGGAACAGATTGTAGATCTTCTGCAGGCGCAATTTCGTGAAAGGCTCGGCCCAGACCTGCATCTGTCCCGGAGCACGTTGCTCGGCATAGACATATTTGTAGTCGCCCTTTCGAAGGGCAACGAGCAGACCATCGTCGTCGGCGTAGAAGAACTTGTCGCGGGCGCTCTTGACCCCGTTGTTGTTTGCCGCGGTCCCGCTCACGTTGCGGAGGAATTGCGACTGGTCGTAGCCGTCGAGATGCACCTTGTAGTCGATACCGTTGGCGGTGTAGCCGGCTCGCAGCTTGTTGACGATATCGGGTTCTCCGGCGATCGAGCACAGTGTCGGTATCCAGTCGTTGTGGCTCATGAGCTCGTTGGTGACCGTTCCGGGCTTGATCACGCCGGGCCAGCGAACCAGGCAGGGCACGCGGAACGCACCTTCCCAATTGGTGTTCTTTTCCGAACGGAACCAGGTCATGGCGCCATCCGGCCAGGTGTTCATGTGAGGTCCGTTGTCGCTGGTGTAGACAACGATGGTGTTGTTCGCGATGCCCATGTCGTCGAGCGCGCCGAGCAGCGCCCCGATCGTGTCGTCATGCTCGATCATGCCGTCGACATACTCGCTGTCGCCGTGCGTGTAGCGCCCGCGATGGCTGTCGCGCACATGCGTTCGCAGATGCATGCGTGTGGAATTGAACCAGCAGAAGAAGGGCCGCCCTGCTGATTGCTGACGCTTCATGAAATCGATCGCCGCCGCCGAGGTCTCGTCGTCGATGGTTTCCATTCGCTTCTTGGTGAGCGCGCCGGTATCCTCGATCGTCTGCTTGCCGATCCTTCCGAAGCGCGGATCGACGGTCGGATCGTCGCGGTCGGTTGCCTTGCACCTCAACACGCCGCGCGGTCCGAATTTGGCGCGGTAGGCAGGATCCTTCGGATAGTCGGGCAGCTCGGGCTCTTCCTCGGCGTTGAGGTGGTAGAGATTGCCGAAGAACTCGTCGAAGCCATTCACGGTCGGCAAGGTTTCGTTGCGATCGCCGACGTGATTCTTGCCAAATTGCCCGGTCGCGTAACCGAGATGCTTGAGCAAACCGCCTGCTGAAGGATCAAGCTGGCTCATTCCCATCGGCGCCCCGGGGTAGCCCACCTTCGTCAGTCCGGTTCGGATTCCATGCTGCCCGGTCAGGAAGGCCGCGCGACCTGCGGTGCAGGACTGCTCGCCATAGTAATGAAGGAATCTGATCCCCTCCCGGGCGATCCGATCGATATTGGGCGTCTCATAGCCCATGAGACCGCCGGAATAGGCGCTGATATTCGCGATGCCGATGTCATCGCCGAAGATAACGAGAATGTTCGGCTTGCGGTCGCCGGGCGGTAGCGATGCGGCGGGAGCCGGCGCCGCTGACTTTTGGTCCTGGCCAAGCGCCTCGGAGGTCAGCGTCGCGGCGACCAGCGCCGTCCCGCTCAAAAGCAAGTTGCGGCGATCGAGAAACGACTGTTTCTTCTCCGAGCTCATCGTTCACTCCCATTTCTGACTACGCACCTGAAACCGACATGGCTCGTCGACGTGTCGACCGGTTCGGCATGCCGGGCGGCGGGCCGATAGCGGCGGCAATAGTTCGGCGCGCACAGATGCGAGCCGCCTTTCAAGACTTTGCGGGGAATGCGGATGTTCGGTTGACCTGAATCAAGGCTCGTGCGCTCCGGGCCGCCGCGCGGATTGTGCGGAACGCAGCAAGGCTTTGCGCTATCGGCTTCGTGCCGGGCCGACCACCAGTCGGCGGTCCATTCCCAGACATTGCCGATCATGTCGTAGACGCCGTAGCCGTTCGGCGGAAATGCCGTGACGGGCGAGGTGCGCTGGAAGCCGTCTTCGCACGCGTTCTGGACCGGGAAGTCGCCTTGCCATGTGTTGGCCATGTGCCGGCCGTCCGGCGTCAGCGTGTTGCCCCACGCGTATTCTTCACCATCCAGACCGCCGCGTGCGGCAAGCTCCCATTCAGCTTCGGTGGGAAGCTGCTTGCCGATCCATTTCGCGTAAGCGAGCGCGTCCGCGTACGAAACGTGCACCACTGGATGGTCGTCCAGGTCCTTGATGTTGCTTCCGGGTCCGTACGGTCGCCGCCAGTTGGCGCCCTTCATGAACGTCCACCATTGGCTCCAGTCGCGTAGATCGTGCACGCGACGCGGCGGCGAGAACACCAGCGAGCCGGCATAGATCATCTTCGGCAGGGCGCCGGGATAGTCTTTTGGGTGCGGCGGAATCTCCGCCGTGGTGACGTAGCCGGTCGCGTTGACGAACGTCTTGAATGCGCCGTTGGTCACCGGTGTACGGTCGATCCAGAAGCCGTCCACGCTCACCCGATGGCTGGGCGCCTCTTCGGGGTAGTGATTGTCGGAACCCATTCGGAAAGTGGCGCCGGGAATCCAAATCGTGTCGCTGGCAGCGAGATCGGTCGGCCGCCCCGTGCGCTCGATACCCGACTCCGACATTCCCACTTCCCGACACAGATCAGCGACTGCCGCCGGCACGTCCCGGAAATTCAGTCCGCGCCGTCAAGGACGTGACGGTAATCTACCACAGGTGGCACGTGAGAAAAATGTCACCGCCGCTGACCTATAGACGCTGCCACAAAATGCATATTCGAGCCCGGGCTGGTGACTTACTAATGAACTGGCAGCGAACCTGCCGCGCTTCTGCACCGACCCCGAAGGCTTCGACCGCTCAGCCTTTCACCGCGAATTCGATGCGAGCATTGTCCGGTTTTTTCGGGAGCATCGTGGCGGCGGCGCGGAGACGTGTTGAGCTGAGCAGCGTGGAGCCCGTAGCCCGGGTGAAGCGCCAGCGTAACCCGGGGCCGCTCACAGACCATCCACGCAGATGTCCCGGGTTGCGCGTTCCGCTGCACCCGGGCTACGGGCTCCGCGGTTCAAACCAGCAATTTTTACCATTGGGATAAAGGGGATGGTGCCCAGGAAAGGACTCGAACCTTCACGGCCGTGAGGCCACTGGCACCTGAAGCCAGCGCGTCTACCAATTCCACCACCTGGGCACGTGGCGGGGTTAGTAAGGACCGGTCGCGCGCTTGTCAAATAGACGATTGGAAACTCAAATAGTCTGTACAGGGTGACCGCGATGGCGTATCGCGACATCCGGCTGAACAGGCCCCAAAATCGCACCTATTTCGACCCGCAGGAACTGACCCATGGCATCGAACCTGGAAACGCTCGTCACGGTTTTCGGCGGATCGGGCTTCCTGGGGCGGCACGTGGTCCGGGCGCTGTGCAAGCGGGATTACCGCGTTCGCGTCGCCGTCCGGCGACCGGAACTGGCCGGGCACCTGCAGCCGCTCGGCAAGGTCGGCCAGATCCACGCCGTCCAGGCTAATCTGCGCTACCCGGCCTCGGTGGCCGACGCGATGCGCGATTCGCACGTCGCCGTTAACCTGGTCGGCATCCTCACCGAGAGCGGCGGGCAGACGTTCGAGGCGGTTCAGGCCAAGGGCGCCGAGGCGGTGGCTGCGGCCGCAAGCGCGGAAGGCGCGCGGGTGGTGCATGTCTCGGCGATCGGCGCCGACGCCGATTCGGCTTCCGCCTATGCCCGCGCCAAGGCGGCTGGCGAAGCGGCGGTGCTGGCGGCCTCGCCGTCCGCCACCATCCTGCGCCCGTCGCTGGTGTTCGGGCCGGAGGATCAATTCACCAACCGCTTCGCGGCAATGGCCCGGATGTCGCCGGCAATCCCGCTGGTCGGCGGCGGCCTGACCAAGATGCAGCCCACCTTTGTCGGCGACGTCGCCACCGCGGTGGCCGATGCCGTCGACGGCAAGACCAAGCCGGGCGCGACCTACGAATTGGGCGGCCCGGAAGTGCTGACCATGCGCGAGATCATGGAGACGATCCTTGATATCACCGACCGCGACCGCGCGCTGGTCTCCCTGCCGTTCGGCCTCGCCAAGATCCTGGCCGCGTTCCTGCAATTCGCACCGGGCGCGCTGAAGCTCACGGCGGATCAGGTCGAGTTGTTGCGCAAGGACAATGTGGTGTCGGACGCGGCCAAGGCCGCCGGCCTCACCTTCGAGGGGCTCGGCATCACGCCCGATTCGCTGGAAGCAATCACCCCGCAATATCTCTGGCGCTTCCGCCCGGCCGGCCAATTCGAGCGCAAGAACGCATATCGTCCGCCGTCTCAGGCTTGATCCGCCACGCATAACCGCAAATCTCGATGCGGCGCGACGCTCGGGCCGCAACCTCCCGCCTCGCCCCTTGTGGGAGAGGCCGGATTTCGCGCGCCAGCGGGAAATCCGGGTGAGGGGTTTCTCTCCGCGAGTACGGTGGCCCTTGAGAGAAACCCCTCACCCGGATCGCATTCCGCTTCGCTGCATGCGCTCCGGCCTCTCCCACAAGGGGAGAGGCGGAACCGAGCAAGCGGAGAGAGAGATCGTACGGCCGCCGCCTGCCCCTTACCTTCCCAGCGCCAGCGCGATCAGGCCGAGCGTGCCGACGATCACGCGCCACCACGCGAACAGTGTGAAGCCGTGGCGGGTGACATAGGAGAGAAAGGTCTTCACCACGACCACAGCGGTGATGAGCGAGACCACGAATCCGATCGCGACGATCCATAGATTGTCCGTCGTCATCTCGGCGCGGTTCTTGTAGAAATCATAGGCGAAGGCGCCGATCATGGTCGGGATCGCCAGGAAGAACGAGAACTCCGCCGCCGCGCGCTTGTCGGAGCCGAGCAGCATTGCCGCGACGATCGAGGCGCCGGAGCGCGATACGCCCGGGATCATCGCCATGCACTGCGCGATGCCGATCCACAGGTACATCAGCAGCGGGAATCTCGTCGCGTCATGTTCGCGCGGCTTGAGCTCGAGCTGATCGACCCACAGCAGGATGGCGCCGCCGACGATCAGCGAGAAGCACACGATCCATGGATTGAACAGAACTGTCTTGATGTATTTGCCGGCAATGAGGCCGACGATGACGGCCGGCAGGAAGGCGACCAGCACGCCGATGACGAAGCGCCGGTCATCGGCATTGGAGAACATGCCGAGCGCGACCCGCGATAATTTCCCGAAATAGAGTCCGACGATGGCAAGGATCGCGCCGAGTTGGATCAGGACGGTGAAGCTGTCCCAGAAGGGGCCTTCACCGAGACCGAAGAATCGTTCCGCCAGCAGAAGATGCCCGGTCGATGAAACGGGCAGGAACTCCGTCACGCCTTCGATTATGCCCAGAATCACCGCCCGCAACGTATCGGTCATCATGATGTGGCCTGCTTTTGCTGGAGAAATCGGGTCCTTCTCGCCTATTCCCCGTTTTGCTGCAATCGCTAAAAACGCCAAACATAGGTTGCCTGATTCGTCTGATTGGCTAGAGCATGATCCGGAAAAGCGGAAACCGGTTTTCCTTCGCGACAAACGCGATGCGTTTGCGCGGAGATCATGCTCAAACTGAGAGCATGGTGCGGAGAAGTGGCAGACCGGTTCTGCAAAAAGATCATGCTCAAACAAAGACATGGGACCATGATCCGATTTCATCTAATCGCATCGTGAATTAGTGTCCCTGATCTGCCGCGGCTTCGACACGATCAGGCCGTGAACTGCTGAAGGACTTCATGTACACGCTGTTTCATCATCCGTTCTGTCCGCATTCCCGTTTCATTCGCCTGGTGCTTGGCGAATACGGGCTCGATCTGCGGCTGGTGGAGGAACGGGTCTGGGAACGTCGCGAGGCCTATCTGGCGCTCAATCCGGCGGCAACGACGCCGACCTTGATCGCCGAGGGTTTCCCGCCGGTTCCCGGTGTCAGCGTGATCGCCGAATATCTCGACGAGGCGCATGGGCTGAATGCCGGCGACCGGCGCCTGATGCCGACCTCGATGGCCGAACGCGTCGAGGTGCGCCGGCTGATGTCGTGGTTCAACGACAAGTTCTTCGAGGAGGCCTCCAATCCGCTGGTGACCGAGCGCATCTACAAGCGCTTCATGAGCGAGGAAGACGGCGGAGGCGCCCCGAATGCGGAGGTGCTGCGCGCGGGCAAGGCCAATGTGCGCTATCATCTGACCTATATCGGCTGGCTGGCGCGGACGCGGAACTATCTCGCCGGCGACCGGCTCACTTACGCGGATCTCGCCGCCGCGGCGCATCTTTCGGCGATCGACTATCTAGGCGACGTGCCATGGAGCGAGGACGACGCAGCAAAGGCGTGGTACGCGCGGGTGAAATCCCGCCCGTCGTTCCGCCCGCTGCTCAGCGAGTGGCTGGCGGGCGTGCCGGCGTCGCGGACCTATGTGGACCTCGACTTCTGAACCCACCGACCAAGCTTTCACCGGCCGATCTCAAATCCGCGCTCGAACACGAAGCCCGCGCGCTCGGTTTCGACTGCATCGGCGTGACCGATCCCGGCGCGATCGGCGGCGCGGCCAAATATTTCCGCGAGTTCCTCGACTTGGGCGGCCATGGCGACATGGATTGGCTTGCGGCGCATCCTGAGCGCCGCAGCGATCCGCGCGTGCTCTGGCCCGGCGTGCGCTCGATCATCATGCTCGGCGTCAATTACGGGCCGGACGAGAATCCGCTCGAGATCCTGAAGCGCCGCGACCGCGGCGCGATCTCGGCTTATGCGCAGGGCGATGATTATCACGATGTGATCAAGAAGCGGCTGAAGACGCTGGCGCGATGGCTGGTCGCGGCCAGCGGCGATGACGTGAAGGTGTTCATCGACACCGCAGCCGTGATGGAAAAGCCGCTCGCGCAAGCCGCCGGTCTCGGCTGGCAGGGCAAGCACACCAACCTGGTGTCGCGCGACTTCGGCTCATGGCTGTTCCTCGGCGCGATCTTCACCGCAAGCGAGCTGCCGCGCGATTCCGCCGACATCGATCATTGCGGCTCCTGCACCGCCTGCCAGGACATCTGCCCGACCGCGGCATTTCCCGCGCCCTACAAGCTCGATGCGCGGCGCTGCATCTCCTATCTCACCATCGAGAGCAAGGGCCCGATCCCGCGCGAATTCCGCAAAGCAATCGGCAACCGCATCTATGGCTGCGACGATTGCCTTGCGGTGTGCCCATGGAACAAGTTCGCGCAAGCCGGACGTGAAGCAAAGCTCGCAGCCCGCGAGGAATTGCGCGCCCCAACGCTTGCCGATCTCGCGCGGCTCGACGATGCCGCGTTCCGCGCGCTGTTCTCGAAATCGCCGGTCAAGCGCATCGGCCGCGACCGCTTTGTCCGCAACGTGCTGATCGCGATCGGCAACTCCGATGATGCAGCTTTGGCCGGTGAGGCCGAGCGCCTGCTCGACGACGCAAGCCCGCTGGTGCGCGGCGCAGCCGTCTGGGCCTTGTCGCAACTGACGGCGCCTGAAACGTTTGCGGCACGAGCCACAAAGGCACTTGGCGCGGAGACCGATGACAGCGTGCGCGAAGAGTGGCGCGCATCAGCACCCGTGCCAGACCCTCATCCTGAGGAGCGCGAAGCGCGTCTCGAAGGATGAGGCCACCGGCCGGGCCACATGGTTCTCCCGGCGATGCGAAGCATCGTCCGGAGACGGCGCTTGCGCGCCTCCTCACCATGAGGGTCAACAGTGATTTCACCGCGCGAATTCGAAGTCGTAGCGGCCAGATCGCATCGAATATGACGATCATATGAATGATCTAGCGCAAGGAGACCGCCCCGCGCGCGAGGCATAGAGATGTCAGTGATGTCTCGCGCCCGGTGGTGTCATGAAAGCCCAGATCATTAGAGAACTCGGACAGGCCGATATTCTGCTGCCGTCGCTTGTCGCCGAAGGCCTCGCCGCCAACGATCGCATCAAGGTCCGCTTGAGCGCACTGCAAGCCGCCGCCGAACATGCGCGGCAGCCCGATCACCCAATCAACGAGCTCGCCGTGGAGAGCCACGCCGCAGGGATCGCGCCGGCCTCGATCGCGTCGCTGGTCGCCGGCGCGCACATGATCGGCGACAGCCGCATCAGTGCGCCCGCGCTCGCGAAGCTGATGAAGGAAATCCAGGACGACATCGCGACCATGATCCGCGCGGTGAACGCGGGCAGCACTGCAGACGGCGAGAAGGCGAATGCTCGGCTCGACGCGATCCGCACCGCCGGCCTGCTCGATGCATCCAGCGAGATCGAGCTCGCGCGGATCGCGCGGCTGACCGGTGTCGGCGAGGATTCGGGCGCGAGCCTGCACCGGCTGGTGATGGAATTGCACAAGGCGCTCAACAAGCTCGCCGCCGGCTGCTCGGAAGAGGTGCTTGCCGGCGCCCATGTGTTCGGCCTGCACATCGAGGACCGCGCGCCGGTCGAAAGCTTCATGAAAGGCCTGAACGAGACCCGCGGCCTCAAATTCGATCACCCCGGCCTCGACACCATGGCGACGCGGTCCGATGGCCGGCTCCTGATCCAGAACGATATCGGCACCACCGACGCGCATGTGCTGGTGATCGCGGTCAGGAAGAATGCGGTCACCGTCACCTATAGCGACGTACACTTGGCGCGCGCGAAATTCTTCATCTCGCTGTTCGACAAGTTCGAGGCGAAGTGGAGCGGGCTCGACCGCCATTCGGCTGATGGCCTTGGCGAGGACAACGCCTTCTTCCTCGTCACCGGGCAGTTCGAGGGGGGAAGCGCGGCGGACCGCAACGATTTCCTGGCCGCGGTCGGCGCCGCGCTGGTCTTCCTGATCGACTGGAACAAGGCGCGGAAATTGCTGCGGAGCTGGGTCGCCAAGGACGACGCCGCGCGGATCCTGGAATGGGCGGCGCGGCACCGGATCGGCCACCGCGCCTTCCTCGAACTCGGCGGCAATGAACTGCTCGGCGGCGCCGTGCGCAATGCCGCGCCGAACCGCATCGGTTTCGGTGAGCGGCTCGACCAGGCGCTCGGTCGCGCGGCCGCGATCGATTTCCTCAAGACCGTGCTGCGGCTTTCGACCGAGGCGCTGCTCGCCGGCCAATCGGTCAGGATGGTGCGTGACCAGATCGAGGCCGATCTGGTGCGGCGGCTGGAGCGGGTCGAGAGCGCGCTGCTGGCGATGGTGCTGCGTCAGGTCGGGCTGGCGCATGACCTCGTCGCCGCCATCTCCCGTTATGTCGCCACGCTACAGGCCAACCAGACCGCCGACGGCAAGGCGCTCGCCGCGCGCGCAAGCCATATCGAGCAGAAGGCGGATCGCCTCGCCTTCGAGGCGCGGCGCGAAGTCACCCGGCTCGATGCGCGCCCCGTCATCGGGCAGTTGATCGATCGCGCCGAAGAAGCCGTCGATGAACTCGAACAGGCCGCCTTCATCGCCTCGCTTACGCCTGCCTGCCTCGACAAGTCGCTGGTGTCGGCGCTCGCCGAACTCTGCGCGGTCGCCATCACCGCGACCGAAGCCGCCGCCAGCGGGCTTGCCGCTGCGATCGAAGTGCCGGAGGGCCGCCGCGCCGATTCCGCGGATGCGCTCGCTGCCGTCGTCCGCCTGGTCGACGCCGAGCACGCCGCCGACACATGCGAACGCACCATCACCACGCTGGTGTTCACCGGCGGCCACGATGTCGCGACCTCGCTGTCCACACTCGAACTCGCCCGCGCAGTGGAGCGCTCGACCGACCGCCTCGCCGGCTTCGGGCACCTGTTGCGACGGCACATCATGATCGATCTGGCGGCGTGAAGGGGAGGCAACAATGCAAATCGTGCGTATCGGCGGCGACGAGACCGTCTGTCACCCGGCCGAAGAGATCGGCGCCAAGGCTGCGAACCTCGCCAGGATGGCCGCGCTCGGCCTGCCGGTGCCGCCGGCCTTTGTGCTGCCTGTCAAACTCTGCGCCGATCTCACCGACAAGCACGTGCACGCAGAGCGGCGCTTGCGCGACGGGCTGAAGGAAGGCATCGCGTTCCTGGAAAGCGTCACCGGCAAGCGCTTTGGCGATCACCGGCATCCGCTATTGGTCTCGGTGCGCTCAGGCGCCGCGCGTTCGATGCCCGGCATGCTGGAAACAGTGCTCAATGTCGGCTGCACTTCGCCCGCGGTGCATGGCCTGATCCGCGCCACCGGCCGGCCGCGATTGGCATGGGATTGCCGCCGGCGTTTCCTGGAGAGCTTTGCCGAGACCGTGCTCGGCTTCGACCTTGCGCCATTCGCGGCGCGGATCGCCGAGCTCACCGCGCAAGAAGACGTTGCGACCGACCGCGAGCTCGACAGCGAGGCGATCGAACGGCTCGCCGCCGACGAGCAGGCGTTGATCGAGGATCGCGACGACGGCTGGCTCGAGGATGCGGAAGCGCAGCTCGAACGCGCAGCCCACGCGGTCTATCAGTCCTGGATGAGCGAGCGCGCGCAGACCTATCGCCGGCTGCAGAACCTCGAAGATTTGAAGGGCACTGCCGTGACGGTGCAGGCCATGGTGTTCGGCAATGGCGGGCTCGCTTCGGGCGCGGGCGTTGCCTTCTCGCGCGACCCTTCGAACGGCACAGCGCGGCCGATGATCGACCTGGTGCTCGACGCGCAGGGAGAGGACGTCGTGTCCGGCCGGCGCACGCCAGACAATGAGGCGACGATCGCCCGCGCGCTGCCGAGGCTCACGAGCGAGCTCGGTGACATCCTGAAACGGCTGGAACGGGAATTTGCCGACGTCCAGGACGTCGAATTCACCGTCGAGGATGGCAAATTGTGGATCCTGCAGACGCGCTCCGCCAAACGCACGCCGCGCGCTGCACTCAGAATCGCGATCGACCTCGTGCATGAGGGACTGATCACGCCAAAGGAGGGACTCAGCCGCATCGCCGATGTCGACCTCGCCTCGCTGGTCGAAGTCTCGCTGGCAGCAGTGGAGGATCCGGTCGTCACCGGCATCGGCGCCTCCGGCGGCATCGCTGTGGGGCGCGCCGCCTTCGATTCCGAAAGCGCGCAGCGGCTTGCTTCCGCCGGCGACCCCGTGATCCTGATGCGCCCGGACACCAGCACGGCCGATGTCGCCGGCTTTGCGGTGGCGGCCGGCATCGTCACCGCCGTCGGCGCCCGCACAGCCCATGCCGCGCTGGTCGCGCGGCAGATGGGCAAGCCGTGCATCGTCGGATGCGCCGACATGACGATCGACGCCGTGGCCGAACGCGCCTCGCTCGGCAAGTCGCCCATCCTGGCGGGCGACTGGATCACCATCGAGGGCGATGGCGGCAATATCTATCTCGGGCGGCGTGAGACGGTCGTGAAACGGCCGGAAGCGGAGCTTGCGGAAATCGCGAGCTGGCGGTCGCAGCAGGTGCGCAAGTCGGCGCCGGCTTGAGCAGCGCAACGTCCTCACCCCTTGTCATTCCGGGGCGATGCGCAGCATCGAGCCCGGAATCCATTTCACCACTTACCCCGCGGCCTGATGGATTCCGGGCTCGCGCTAACGCGCGCCCCGGAATGACGGCCTCAGTTGGCGAGATGCCGCGCCATCTCGGGGCGCGCCTTCAGCTCGGCGCCCTGCTTGGCGACGATCTTTGCGATTCGCTCTGGCACAAAGTGCATATCGAGGAAGGCCGGGGCGGTGTTGGCGACCTCGTGATATTCCGCGATGCGGCCATCGCGAAGGGTCATGATCGCAACGCCCTCGAACATCGCCCGCGCGCCACCAGCCTCCGGCAGCGTCGAGCGGTAGCTGAACGTATAGCGCGCGTACAGCATACGGCCGTCGCTGACGGGGTCATGCATGTCCCAGCGGAAATCGGTCGCGGTGCGATAGAAGACGTCATGGATCATGTCAGCGATCGCGGCATGCCCCGTGAACGCGCCATAGAACACGTCGTGATAGACGCCGTCGTCCGTGAACAAATCAGCGAATGCAGCGCCCTTCCGCTGTTCGACAGCATCGCAGAAGGCGCGGAGCAAGCACGTTGTTTCCATGGCGTTTCTCCCCACTCTTTCTGTCATGCCCCGCGCAGGCGGGGGCATCCAGTATTCCACAGCGGTCGTGATACATCGATGGGCCGCGGCGTACTGGATCATCCGCCTTCGCGGATGATGACAGCGTGAGTGGCCGCTCACCCCATCTCCTTCACTGCGGCGATGATGCGGGCGATGTCCTGCGGGCGCGACAGGCGGTGGTCGCCGTCCTGGATCATGGTCAGCACCACGTCCTCGCTCGGCAGCCGATGCGCCAGCGTGAACGCGTGTTGCCAGGGCACGTCGGGATCCTGCGCGCCCTGCAGGATGCGCACCGGGCAGCCGACATCGATCTTGGCCCCGAGTAACAAATGATTGCGTCCCTCCTCGATCAGCGCCCGCGTGATCGGATAGGGGCTATCGCCATATTGCGACGGCCGCAGCCAGACGCCCTTGGTCTCGATCTCGGCACGGATTTCCGGCGAAAAGCCCTTCCACATCAGCTCTTCGGTGAAATCCGGCGCCGGCGCGATCAGTACCATTCCCGCGAGCGAGGCGCTGATGTCGGCACGCCTGGCAAGCTCGCGCGCCAGCAGCAGCGCCATCCAGCCGCCCATCGAGGAGCCGATCACGACCTGCGGCCCGCTGCAGAACTGCGCGAACACCGCGACACTCTCCTCGAGCCAGCGTCCAATGGTGCCGTCGATGAACTTGCCGCCGGATTCGCCATGGCCGGAATAATCGAACCGGACAAAGGCGCGTTCGTGTTCCACGACCCACGCATCGAGCGCGACCGCCTTGGTGCCCTTCATGTCGGAATTGAAGCCGCCGAGCCAGAACAGCCCAGGACTACGCTCAGGACCGCCCGCAAGGCTGCGACCTCCGCGCGCACGCACCGCAATGCGGCGGCTTTCGGCGCCGTTCCCTACCTCGATGAACTCTGGTTCCTGGTCGATAGTCGCGGGACTGGTCATGGGATCGTCATTCTCATCAGTGCGTTTTCGATAGACACAGGCAAACCGTGAGCAGGGAACATATCTCTCCTTGTAGAGTATCCGCTCACCAAATATCTGCTCTGTCGCGTGACCTAAATGCCGCGCATTTGACGGTTTTGGGATGCAACTTGCGAGCACGCTTGCCCGTTGCCAAGTATTGCTTCAAAATATCGCCTTCCTTCACAACTTTGGAGAGTTACCCATTCGCCGTCCCAATAGAGCCCCGCCCGCTGTCGCCAAAGACGGGCCGCGCACCAACGATGAAATCCGCAACGCGCAGATCCAGCTAATCGACCAGAACGGTACCAATATAGGCACCGTGGAAACCATGGTGGCCATCAAGATGGCCATGGAAGCCGGTATGGACCTGGTCGAGATTTCGCCGAATACGAGTCCCCCGGTCTGCAAGATCATGGACTACGGGAAGTACAAATATTCTGCGCAGAAGAAAGCCGCCGAAGCCCGCAAGAAACAGAAGATCGTCGAGATCAAGGAGATCAAGCTCCGTCCGATGATCGACGATCACGACTACGACGTGAAGATGCGCGCGATGCAGCGCTTCTTTGAGGAGGGCGACAAGGTCAAGATCACCTTGCGCTACCGCGGTCGTGAAATGGCGCACCAGGAAATCGGCACCAAACTGTTGGACAAGGTCAAGGCCGACGTCGCGCAATACGCCAAGGTCGAGCAGGACGCGAAGTTCGAAGGCCGCCAGGTCGTGATGGTGCTGGCGCCGCGCTGAGGCGAATTTTCGATCGGTGAAAGAAAACGCCCGCCGGACCGATCCGGCGGGCGTTTCCGTTCAGCCCGTAGCCCGGGTGGAGCGCAGCGCAACCCGGGTCTGTCGCCAAGCGATGCAGGCGTCCCGCAGCGGTTCCGGGATTGCCAATTCGCCCCTACTCTGCCATAAGCGCAACCTTCGCCGCCCGGCTGATCAAGGGCTGCCGTGGCGACGTTCTGTGCGGGTTGTTTCATTTGCGAAAAACCTGAGCACATTCAACGCTCTAACGAGCATTTTAGCCGGCCGGCGCCCCTCGCGGGGCGGTTTCGTGCTGGCACTTAAGGAGAGCCAAATGCCCAAGCTGAAGACCAAATCGGGCGCCAAAAAGCGCTTCAAAGTGACCGGTACCGGCAAGGTGATGCACGCCCAGCGCGGCAAGCGCCACGGCATGATCAAGCGGACCAACAAGCAGATCCGCCAGCTCCGCGGCACCCGCGTGCTGTTCAAGACCGACGGCGACAACATCAAGAAGTACTTCTTGCCGAACGCTTGAGCCGAGCCGCTTGAACCTCGCCGCGGTCCGCGCGGCCCCCGTCACCACTTCAGAAATCTAAGGATTTAAGTCATGTCTCGCGTCAAACGCGGTGTGACCGCCCACGCCAAGCACAAGAAAGTCTACAAGGCCGCCAAGGGCTATTACGGCCGCCGCAAGAACACCATCCGCGTCGCCAAGCAGGCGGTCGAGAAGGCCGGCCAATATGCGTTCCGCGACCGCAAGCGCAAGAAGCGGACCTTCCGCGCGCTCTGGATCCAGCGCCTCAACGCCGCCGTCCGCCCGTTCGGCATGACCTACAGCCGCTTTATCGACGGCCTCTCCAAGTCGGGCGTCGTTGTCGACCGCAAGGTGCTGTCGGATCTCGCGATCCACGAGCCGGCGGCGTTCCAGGCGATCGCCGAGAAGGCCAAGGCCGCGCTCGCGGCCTAAACCATCGTCGCTTTTCTGCGAAGTTTCTGGAAATTGTCATGCCCGGCTAGGTCCGGGCATGCGGGCTGGGAGCGCCGGCTTGGTATCCTGGCCAAAAGGGATTGCCATGACCGACCTAGCCCGACTCGAATCGCAAATCCTCGCTGACATTACCAACGCCGGCGACGAAGCGGCGCTGGAAGCCGTGCGTGTCGCCGCCCTCGGCAAGAAAGGCTCAGTCTCGGCGCTGCTTGCCACCCTTGGCAAGATGTCGCCCGAGGAGCGCAAGACACAAGGCGCGGCGATCAACCTTGCCAAGGACAAGGTCACTCAGGCGCTCGCCGAGCGCCGCGAGGTGCTGAAGGCCGCCGCGCTCGATGCCCGGCTTGCCTCTGAGACCATCGACGTCACACTGCCGCTGCGCGAGGCGCCGGCGGAAGCGGGCCGCATCCATCCGCTCAGCCAGGTCTGGGACGAGCTGACGGCGATCTTCGCCGACATGGGATTTTCGGTCGCCGAAGGTCCCGACATAGAGACCGACGACTACAACTTCACCAAGTTGAACTTCCCGATCGGCCATCCCGCGCGCGAGATGCACGACACCTTCTTCTTCAATCCGAAGGAGGATGGCTCGCGCATGCTGTTGCGGACCCACACCTCGCCGGTGCAGGTGCGCACGATGCTGACGCAGAAGCCGCCGATCCGCGTGATCTGTCCCGGCCGCACCTATCGCATCGATTCGGACGCGACCCACACGCCGCAATTCCACCAGGTCGAGGGGCTCGTGATCGACAAGGAGTCGCATCTCGGCCACCTCAAATGGATCCTGCACGAGTTCTGCAAGGCGTTCTTCGAGGTCGACCACATCAACATGCGCTTCCGGCCGTCGTTCTTCCCATTCACCGAGCCGTCGCTGGAAGTCGACATCCAGTGCCGCCGCGACAAGGGCGAGATCCGCTTCGGCGAGGGCGAGGACTGGCTGGAGATTTTGGGCTGCGGCATGGTGCACCCGAACGTGCTGCGCGCCTGCGGCCTCGACCCCGACGTCTACCAGGGTTTTGCCTGGGGCATGGGCATCGACCGCATCGCGATGCTGAAATACGGCATGAGCGACCTGCGCCAATTGTTCGACAGCGACGTCCGCTGGCTCAGCCACTACGGCTTCAAGCCGCTCGATCTCCCGACGCTCGCGGGAGGGCTGAGTACGTGAATCTGAGTGCTGTGCCCGAGCAATATCGGAGCTTGCGCGCGTTCGCCTTTGGCGACGGCCCTGGGCTTGCCGACGAATTGCTCGAACTCGTCATGAAAGGCATCAAGACCGCGACCTGCAGCACTGAAGACGAGCCGAACACCTCGACATCAGGCGAACGCTGGATCGTGCTCGACGGCCGCGGCGAACCGGCTTGCGTCATCGAAACAACCGAGGTGACCTATCGCCGTTTTGGCGAGGTCGACGCAGCGTTTGCCTACGAAGAAGGTGAAGGTGACCGCAGCCTGCAATATTGGCGGGACGCGCACCGCCGCTATTTCGGTCGGCAGGGCAAATTCAGCGAAGACATGATGCTGATGTGCGAGCGTTTTCGTCTGGTTGAGGTTTTTCGCGATCACAGGTTGGCATCATGAAATTCACCCTTTCCTGGCTGAAGGAACATCTCGACACCGACGAGCCCCTGGAAAAGCTCGCCGACAAGCTCACCATGATCGGGCTCGAGGTCGAGAACATCGAGGACAAGGCGAAGGCGCTGGCGCCGTTCACCATTGCGCGGGTGATCTCGGCCGAGCAGCATCCGAATGCCGATCGTCTGCGGGTCTGCATGGTCGACACCGGCAACGGTGCTGCGCCGGTGCAGGTGGTCTGCGGCGCGCCGAATGCGCGAACAGGCCTGATCAGCGTGTTCTCAGCCCCCGGCACCTTCATTCCCGGCAAGAACATCACGCTCGGCGTCGGCACGATCAGGGGCGTCGAAAGCCGCGGCATGCTGTGTTCGGCGGCCGAGCTCGAGATCTCCGACGATCATGACGGCATCATCGAATTGCCCGCCGACGCACCCGTCGGCCAGGGCTATGCCGAATGGGCCGGGCTCGGCGATCCGACAATCGAGATCAACCTGACGCCGAACCGGCAGGATTGCACCGGCGTGCACGGGATTGCGCGCGATCTTTCCGCCGCCGACATGGGCAAGCTCATCGACCCCGCGATCAAGCCGATCAAGGGTGAATTCCCCTCGCCTGTCACGGTGACGGTGGAAGACGCCTCGCTCTGCCCGGGTTTCGCGCTGCGGCTGGTGCGCGGCGTGAAGAACGGCCCATCGCCGGAATGGCTGCAGAAGCGCCTGGCTTCGATCGGGCTGCGGCCGATCAATGCGCTGGTCGATATCACCAACTTCATGACCTTCGACCGTGCGCGTCCCCTGCACGTGTTTGACGCCAGGAAGGTGAAGGGCAATCTGGTGGTGCGCCGCGCCCGCGACGGCGAGACCCTGCTCGCGCTCGACGGCCGCACCTACACACTCGATTCCTCGATGTGCGTCATTGCCGATGACGCCGGCGTCGAATCGCTCGCGGGCATCATGGGCGGTGAGGCCTCCGGCTGCGACGAGAACACCACCGACGTACTGATCGAATCGGCGCTGTGGAACGAGATCAACATCGCGCAGACCGGGCGCAAGCTCGGCATCAATTCGGATGCGCGCTATCGCTTCGAGCGCGGCGTCGACCCGGCCTTCATGGTTCCTGGTCTCGAGCTGGCGACCAAGATAGTGATGGAATTGTGCGGCGGCGCGCCGTCGGAAAGCATCGTCGTCGGCAATCGCTACGGCGACGACCGCGTGATCGATTTCCCGCTGACCGAGGTCAAGCGCCTCGCGGGAATCGAAGTCTCGCTGATCGAGACGAAGCGCATTCTCACCCATCTCGGCTTCATGGTCGCGGGCACCGGCCCGGTGGTGAAGATCGCAGTGCCGTCCTGGCGCACCGATGTGCATGGCAAGGCCGACATCGTCGAGGAGATCGTCCGCATCGTCGGCGTCGACAAGGTGCCGATGACTCCGTTCGATCGTGGCGAGGAACCTCGCAAGCCGGTGCTCACCTCTATCCAGCTCCGCACCCGCCGCGCCAAGCGCGCGCTGGCCGCGCGGGGCATGGTGGAGGCGGTAACCTGGTCGTTCATCTCAAAACCCGCGGCGGAATTGTTCGGCGGTGGTCAGGCCGAGCTGGCGCTTGCCAACCCGATTGCATCCGACCTCTCGGACATGCGGCCGAGCCTCTTGCCCGGCTTGGTCGGAGCAGCGCAGGCGAACATCAACCGCGGCTATCCTGACGTGGCGCTGTTCGAGGTCGGCCAGGTGTTCAAGGGCGACAGGCCGGAAGACCAGTTCGTTGCCGCTTCCGGCGTGCGCCACGGCTTCGCCTCGTTGGAAGGCCTGGGGCGGAGCTGGTCCGGCTCGGCCACCGCTGACGCGTTCGATGCCAAGGCCGACGCGTTTGCCGTGCTGGCAGCGGCCGGCGCGCCGGTGCAGGCGGTGCAGATTGTGCCCGGCGGCCCCGCCTGGCTGCATCCCGGACGTTCCGGCACGATCCAGATCGGCCCGCAGAACGTGCTCGGTCATTTCGGCGAGTTGCACCCGCGCGCGCTGGAGGCGCTCGGCGCCGATGGTCCGATGATCGCGTTCGAGGTGATCCTCGACCGCATCCCCGAGGCCAAGCGCAAGCCGACCCGCGCCAAGCCCGCGCTCGAACTCTCCGCGTTCCAGCCAGTGTCGCGCGACTTCGCCTTCATCGTCGACCGCAGCGTCAAGGCGGGCGATATCGTCCGTGCCGCGCTGGCCGCGGACAAGAAGCTGATCACAGAGGTCACCGTGTTCGACGTCTATGAGGGCAAGGGCATGGACGACGGCAAGAAGTCGATTGCGATCGCGGTCACCATTCAGCCGCGCGAGAAGACGCTGACCGACCAGGAGATCGACGCGGTGGCAGCCAAGATCGTCACTGACGTCACGAAGAAGACCGGCGGCACTCTCCGGGGATGAGCCCGTTCGGTCTCATCCCTTCGGACGTCAGCCTCTACGTTGCGCTGGCAATCTGTGCCATCGCCTTTGTCTCGGGAACGGCGCGCGGCTTTTCCGGTTTCGGCTCCGCGCTGATTTTCATGCCGCTGGCGAGCAGCATCGCCGCGCCCCGTCTGGTCGCAGCGCTGCTGCTGATCATCGATTTCGTCGCGGCCATGCCGCTGGTTCCGAATGCGTGGAAGCATGCCGACCGCCAGGCCACCGCGATCATGGTGCTCGGTGCACTCGTCGGCGTGCCGATCGGCACGTATTTTCTCAGCGTGCTCGACCCAGTGACCACGCGCTGGATCATTTCCGGCTTCGTCGCTGCGCTGATGGCGTTGTTGCTGTCGGGCTGGCGCTACCGCGGCAAGGACCACGCGGCGCTTTCAATCGGCATCGGCAGCCTCTCCGGCTTTTGCAGTGGGCTCGCGCAAACCGGCGGTCCGCCGATCGTCGGCTACTGGCTCGGGCGCCCGATCAGTTTCACGGTGGCGCGCGCCAACATCGTGCTGTTCTTCGGCGCCTCGGATTTCTTTTCGGTCGTGAGCTATTTCTTCACCGGCTTGATCACCGCCGATTCCATCAAGTTCTCGCTCGTGGTCGGGCCGGTCTACGCCATCGGCGTATGGTTCGGCGCCTCCCTGTTCGGCAAGGCCAGTGAACGCGTCTTCCGCGCCATCTGCTACGCCCTGATCGCCGCCGCCGTCATCGCCGGCCTGCCCATCCTCGACGGCGTGCTGCGAGGACGCTAGATTCGGAAATCGGACGCGCGCTAGCTAAAGAAAAGGCCGAGGGAGGTATCCATGATCGATCGCCGGAGCACGCTGAAACTGGCGCTGGTCGGCGCCGCCGCACTTGCCGCTCCGGCTGTGCTGGCACAGGCCACAAAGCCTCGGACGCGGATCGTCTTTCTGGGCACCAAAGGCGGTCCGCGCGTCGGCGTTGGCGCTTCAAATCCTGCCAACCTCGTTGTGGTCAACGACACGCCGTTTGTCATCGATTGCGGCATGGGCGTAAGCCGTCAGCTCGTGAACGCGGGCGTGCCAATCCCTTCCATCAAATACATCTTCATCTCCCACCATCATTCCGATCACAATCTCGAATACGGCAATCTCTTCTACAATGCCTGGGCCGCCGGCCTGTCCACGCCGATCCATTCGTTTGGCCCGAAGGGGATCGAGGCGATGACAAAGGCGTTTTGGGAGCTGAACAAGTTCGACGTCGAGACCCGAATCGAGGATGAAGGCCGGCCCGATCCGCGCAAATTGCTGATCGCGAAAGATATCAGCGACGACGGTGTGGTGTTGAAGACATCCGACGTGACGGTCACGGCCTTCCGCACGCCGCATCCCCCGATCGTCGACAATTTTGCCTACAAGTTCGAGACGCCCGACGGCACCATCGTGTTCTCCAGCGATACCGCCTACAATCCGAAGCTCGCCGAATTCGCCAGGGGCGCCGACGTGCTGGTGCATGAATGCATGTATCTGCCTGCCGTCGATCGCCTGGTCGCCAAGACGAAGAACGGAGCTACGCTGAAGAAGCATCTTCTCGAAAGCCACACCACGACCGAGGATGTCGGCCGCATCGCGGCTGCTGCGGGAGTCAAGGTGCTGGTGATGAGCCATTTCGTCCCCGGAGACGACCCGCTGGTCACGGACGAGAATTGGACCGAAGACGTGAAGAAGAATTTTTCCGGCCGCATCGTGGTGGCGAAAGATCTGATGGAGTTGAAGCTGCCGGTGTGAGTCGCATGTCAACCGCGATCACGATGATCGCCGACGATGCCACCGGGGTTGCGCGCAGCAGAGCAAGGATATCAGCGCGACGAAGAGCCGAGCAGCACTACTGTACGAGCCGAGCGCGCAGCCGTGTAAATTCGGCGTCGCTGATCGACCCGGCCTGTTTCAGCCGACCGAGCTTTTCGATTTCATCTGCGGCGCTGAAACCAACTGCGCTCCTGAGTTCGTCGCGCGCCTGCCGAGCTTGTTGCATGCTACGCTCCGCCATGCCTCTTCCCTGAAGGATCAGGTATGCGAGCATGAAAATGAATGGAAATATTATCCATCCTATCACCCATATTGCCTTGACCCAGCCGGAAATGTCGTGGCGTCGGAATAGATCGGAAGCGACAGTAATGAGCAGCCAGAACCACACGATGAAGAAGAATATGGTGAGGACGTCCAGCAGGAAATTTCGATAGGTGAAGCCCTCCTGAAAGAAGAACATTGCAATCCTCCTCTGCCTGCCACTGGGTGCAACAGTTCCAGCCGACCCGATATTGTTCCTTAGAGCGCGATCCCGCCGCCCGCGTTTGATTTAGATCAATGCTTGTCGGATCGAGGGTCACCCAGGCGGGCATCCCCCGGTCTTCAACCTAGGTCTGCTTTGCCCTCAAAAGCGGAAGCCGCTCGGGTACACGCCTTCCAACCAGGCGAGTGCTTCGCTGCGCTCGCAATGACGATGTGGATGCAGTGGGTGCGACAAATCAACCCGACGGGCAAATCAGCAGAAACGTGTCCATCCTTCATGCGAAAAATATTCCGCTTTCGCCGTCGGGCAAATCAGCACTATGACTCCGCGGGTCTCACCCAAGAGAGGGGCGGGTCGCGATCG
>NZ_JBVAPG010000330.1:0-3623 GCF_055413685.1 Bradyrhizobium sp. LeoA1Lang
AAGCCTTCGTGGTAACGCTTGTCATGGCGTGGTCTCCAGCCCGGCGCGTCAACGCCGGGTGATTCGAGGTTGATCACCCCGGAGACTACGCCACTTTCAATTCCAACCGCTTTTCGGACGGCACCGGACATCAGCCTGGACCAAAAGGTGATGCGTAAGCAGCAACCGTTCGTAATCTGACGCTCTGTATTGTCGCGTTCAGTCGTGTCCAGTTGAAGACGTAATGTCAGGAACCGGACACTGAGGCTCAAATATTTCGCCGCCACGGCGCAAAGACGTGTTTTTTTCCACTTCAAGTAGAGCCTGCACCACCTCTTTGGTGGCACGCGGATTGCTGTGAGACAGTGAGGATCCATAGGACGATAGCGGTCCCGCAGTCGGCCCCGCCCACACATTCAGATGAAGCTTGTTCGATTGATACAAATCAATGCGATAGACGCTGCACGGTTAAGTGCGATCCCGCCAAATGAAGCGTTGCCGCGTCCGTCGGGCAAGCCGCTGTCGTTCTTCGCTCTGGATAACTCTCAAGACTGGCCGGAGTCGATTAGCATTCAGCGCGGCAACTCCCGAGCAAATCCTGACCAGTGTGACAGGCTTGCCTCGCTATGTGGCGGGCGCCTTGGACGGGAACTGCATGCATTGGCTGAGGGGTGAAGATGGTACATTGGTCTCCTCCGACGCACACAGATGCCTGCGAACCAGGCGATTGCGGTGAGCAACAAGCTGCAGCCCCGGCAATCTATTCCAGCGTCTTTGTTGGCAGTGGTACGCTAGCTATTAGGTGCGCGCAGCTGGCAAGGGAGATGGGCCACGACATCCGGGCGGCGCTGTGTGCCGATGCCACATTCGCCGAGTGGGCCGCTCGCGCCAATATCCTGTGTGTTGGGAGCGTTGAAGAGCTCTCCACGTTGCTCAAGACCGAACCGGTGGCGTGGATTTTCTCCGTTGCCAACCCGTTCATACTACCGCCGGAGGTGTTTGGGCGAGCCTGTCAAGGCGCTTTCAATTACCATGACGGTCCGTTGCCACGATATGCGGGAACTCACGCGACGTCTTGGGCGCTGCTGGCGCAAGAGACCGAACATGGCATCACGTGGCATCGTATCGAGCATCGGGTTGATACTGGCGACGTGGTGGTTCAACGCCAAGTCTTAATTGCGCCCAGCGATACGGCGTTAACGCTGAACCTAAAATGTTATGAGGCCGCGATCGAGGGCTTCCGCGAGCTTTTGACCGGCTTAACAAATGGAGAGCTCAGTGTCCGCCCGCAGGCGCTAGTGGACAGACGTGTTTTTCCGAGGCGTCGACGCCCAGATGCTGCGGGCTGTCTGCGATGGAATCAATCCGCGCAAGATCTCTCAGCGATGACACGTGCCTTGGACTTTGGGCCGTATCATGCCAATCCGTTGTGTCTGTCCAAGGCTCTCGTAGGCGATGACGTTGTCGCAGTCAGGTGCTTGGAGGTGACGGCGGGGCGCTCGGGCTTTCCGGCGGGCTCCCTGGTTGAAATCCATTCCAGCCACTGGCGTGTGGCGACAGGGACAGAGGACGTTGATGTTTGGTTTGGCAGCCCGGACGGTCAGGCTCTGGACGCGCGGGCACTCGCAAGGGGCGCCGATCTGGAGGAAGGCGGTCGCCTGCCAATCTTAAGCGATGATCAGGCGCGTCGCATAACTGTGAGCCATGAAACGTTGGCGCCGCGGGAGAGTTTTTGGCGACGGCGGCTTGAGCAGTTTAAAATATTGCAGCTTCCGTATCAGTCGTCTTCAGGAACTGCGGCTCCGCCCCAATGGCAGTCCAGTTCGTGGCTCGTTCCCAGTGCTTTGGCTGAGTTGTCCCCCAGTGATCGCACGGAATACCTACTAAGTGCTTGGCTGACCTATCTCGCCCGCATCACGGGCGAATCAGAGCTTCAATTGGGATGGGCTTCCGCACCGAATGGATCGCGAGCCGGCTTGAAAGCGCTCGAGGTGCTTGTCGCTTCTGTCGTGCCGATGGAAATTGCCATCGACCTCGGCCATGATTTTGCAGAGGTGCGCAGGGCGGTCGCGGCCGAATGCGCTCGGCTGAGGGAGCAGGATAGCTTTGCGCGGGATGTTATCGCGCGCTGCCCGACGTTGCGGGGTATGGAGGTGTTACGATCGCGCCGCCCCTGGCCGGTTGGCGTTACGGTTACTGTAAATGGCGGGTCTGCCGCTGGTGATCTAGCTTCGAGCCCGACGTCTGAGGCCGCCCTGTCCGGTGACGTGCTAACGTTTGAGGTTTGTGCGCTGGATGGGACCTTTCGGTGGCACTTTGATGCCAGTCGCTTGGCGCCCAAGCAGATCAACCGCATGACGCAGCATTTGCAAAATTTGTTGTGTGCTGTGGTTGCCGATGCGCAGCAACCGGTCGGGCGCATTGGGCTCTTGTCGGCCGCTGAGCGCGCGTATCTGCTGGAGGAGCTGAACCGGACCGCGGCGGCCTATCCGTCGGAGCGGTGCATCCACGAGCTGTTTGAGGCGCAGGTGCGCCAGGCGCCGGATGCGGTGGCGGTGGTCTATGCGGACGAGTGCTTGAGCTATGGCGAGCTCAATGCGCGGGCGAACCGGCTGGCGCATCATCTGATCGGGCTCGGGGTGAGGCCGGATCAGCCGGTCGCGATCTGCCTTGAGCGCAGCGTGGCGATGGTGGTGGGGCTGCTGGCGATCCTGAAGGCGGGCGGCGCCTACCTGCCGCTCGATCCGGCCTATCCGTCGGCGCGGCTGCGCCAGGTGCTCGACGATGCGGCGCCGCTTTTGGTGCTGGCCGATGCGGCCGGCCGCGCCGCGCTGGGCGCCGATGCGCTGCTCGATCTGACGGTGGTCGATCTGGAGGCGGCGACGCCGGCGTGGGCGGAGCTGCCGGCGACGGATCCGGATGTGCGCGCCCTCGGGCTGAGCTCGCGCCATCTCGCTTATGTGATCTACACCTCGGGATCGTCAGGCACCCCCAAGGGCGTCATGGTCGAGCATGGAAGTTTGGTGAACTATTTGCAATGGTCAGATCGCAGCTATTACAAACGAGCTTTGAACGGCTCGCCCATACTGCATCCGTTGAGCTTTGACGGCATCGTTACAACCTTGTTCGGGCCTCTGTTGGCAGGTGCCAGGCTCCGTCTTCTAAAGCCGATTGCTCAAATCGATTCGCTTGCTGCTGTAGAGCAGGGGCAGACCTATGACCTGATTAAGCTGACTCCTTCGCATCTGAGCATGCTGAACAAGCGGCTTGAAGCCTACAAAGGACCAGCTCCGACAAGAGCTCTGATGGTTGGCGGCGAGGCGTTAATCCCGGCAGATATACAGTTCTGGCAAGAGCGTTTTCCGAACGTGCGTCTGATCAATCACTATGGTCCGACAGAAGCAACAGTTGGAAGTGCCACATTCGAAATATCTCAAGCTGTCGAGGGGCGGAGCTCGATCCCAATTGGGCGTCCGATCGCGAACGCGCGGGTCTACCTGCTTGACGGTCATGGTGCGCCGGTTCCGTTTGGTGCGGTGGGGGAGCTTTACATTGGCGGGGCGGGGGTCGCGCGGGGCTATCTGAAGCGGCCCGAGCTGACGGCGGAGCGGTTCATCGCCAGTCCCTTTGTGGAAGGCGATCGG
>NZ_JBVAPG010000331.1:0-3586 GCF_055413685.1 Bradyrhizobium sp. LeoA1Lang
ACGGCTACCAGTTCAGCCGGTCCAAGCAGATCCTGTCGGCCACCGGGCTGGTGCTGGAGACCTACAGCTGCCTGCAGCGCAACATGCTGGCGCAGCCGCTGGAGGCGCAACGCTGGTTTGCCGAGCGTGCCATCTTCGGCACCTACGAGGGCATTCATCCTGAGCTCAAGGCCGACATCCGCGCACTGTTGCAGGACGATCGGCCGGATGGCCAGACTCTCCAAGAGCTCATCGCCAGGACGGGGGAAGACAGCAAGGCCGCCAGGCATCCGGTGGCCTGCGAACTGGCCGCCTTGCTAGTGGCCGAGCTCCAGGACTGGAAACTGCAGCTCAATAGCGAGCCGGCTCATGAGCAGTCGGACGTCAAGCAGCAGGTAGCGCGATCCGTGGCCTCACCCGGCGCGAAGCCTGCCGTCAGCGCCGACGCCGGCGCGCTCTTCCCGAAGCTCAGCGAATCCTATCCGGCAACCGCTGACGCCAGGAAGCGCATCGACTTCCTGCTCAACCACTACCAGCCGCGCATCGATCCGCGGCCCGACGGCTACAACCCGGACGATCTGCATGAAAGCGCCATCAATCTGTTGAGCGTCGGCATCAAGGTCGGCACGGACGCCTACAAGTCCGATACCGGTGCGCGGACGTTCATGCAAAAAACCCCCGAATTGCAGCGGCTCTTGGAGCAGAGGCCGGACTTCAAGCCGGCGCCCTATGTCAAGACGCAGGTGGCAAAGCTCCACCAGGGCCGGTTCGACGTCAATGGCAGCCTTGCGAATCTGAAGGACAACCCCACGCTGGCGGCCTCGGTCATGGAGGCCTCGATCAGACTCGCCGACGAAAAGCGCATCCTGCCCAGCGCCTCAGCAATTTCGGCCGACGACGACCGCGCCAGCAGGATAACGCTGAGCGTCGAACAGGCCCTGGAGCGCGCCAGGCTCGAAGCCACCCCCGCCGAAGCGCAAGAAAGCGCGATTGCCGAAACTGTGCATGCGGTTGCCGAGCTTTTGCGGCAGGACGGCATCGAGGTGAAGGTGCCGCATCTTGACCAACGGTCGCGCGGGCAGGTCTGGATAGCCGACGAGTTCACCGGCCAGAGCGTGAGCGCGGCGCCGGAGGCCCAACTGGTCACGCATACCATGCGCCATGTCTTCGAGATCCCGCAGGAGGCTTTTACGCGCGGCTTCAGGAAGGCGGCACTGGCCTTCGAGGAGCGGGACTGCAGCGAGGTCGAAACTACCAACTGGTTCAAAAGGATGGACACGCCGCGGTTACGCGGCGTCCACACGGCGTTCAGAACCGCGCAGAACTATCGCTTCGAAGTCGCGTTCCATACGCCGGCCAGTTACCGGGCCGAGCTCGCGCAGAGCGAATGCGAGGTGGTCCCCATTCCCCGTGGTGCCTGGGACATATTACACTTTTGCTCGTCAGGAGAAAGCAGATCGAGGGCGGCAGGGACCTCCAGGTGGCGCACCATCGGAAGACAACAGATTGCGGCCGCTCCTCGCTCGCCGCAAGCCGGCGAGATTCTCGCGGCCCTCGGTACGCGGCCGGTCGTGCTTGTCGGTATGCCGGCGAGCGGCAAGTCGACAATCGGCGACCAGCTTGCTAAGGAGTTGGGGGTGGAGTTTGTCGACATCGATAAGCGTATCATCTCCGAGAACGGCAATCTGATTGAGATGTTCGCCGACCCTGGCCGCGGCGAGACGTACTTCAGGGACCTGGAGGCCAAAGAGCTCGCCAAACAGCTGGAGAGAGGGCCCATCGTCATCGCAACCGGCGCCGGCTGCTTTAGCAAGGAGTCCAATCGAGCCCTGATCCTTGATAAGGGGAGGTCGATCTGGCTCGACACCGAGCTGAAAGAGCTCCGTAGGCGCCTCAAGTGGGACACCACCCGGCCGCTGCTGCAAGGCGTCGACATCGAGCAGAAGGTTGACCAGCTGTGCGAAGAGCGCAGTCCGTTCTACCAAAAGGCCGATATGAGGTTGCCCCTCGTCCCGCCCTTTCAAAAAGCCAAGAAGTACGCCCGCATTTGCGTGAAGGAACTCTACGCTTTCCTGTGCAGCAACAGAGAAGCCGCTCTGCCCGCTGCCGAGATATCACATGTCTCCGGTGCTTCCGGCACCGCCATCAGCATGTCCCCAACAGCGTAGCGCATGCACGATGATCATCACAACGGCTACGCGATTACGGCTACGCGATTGCGGGAGCGGCGTCGTGGAAACCATCCAGGCGCCGGCGGCACCATTGAGTGAAGGGGAACGGCCGTCGCCCCTCGCACCCTCACCGCCGACCCGCAGCCTTTGCTGGCCGGCAGTAACGCACGAGCGGATTTAGCGTCTTCCACGAGAAGCAGAGAACGCTCAAGTCGAGGACGCTAAGCTTTAGGCGGCAACAATCAAGGGTTCTTTCGCAAGTTTGGTGCAGGGTGCGGGTTCGCGCCGAATGCTAATAAAAGTGGGAATCGCATGCATAAAGTCGTGAGAAGCCTGATGGCCGAGTTGATCCGGCCTGGATGACACAGGAGGATTCGCCGCATAAAGACGAACCGCCGGTGCCGGGTCGCGAGCTAAATCCTGGTGATCGACCGGGAAGGATCAGCTCCGAGTCTAAACGGCATCGTCAACTTAATGAAGCGTGGATACTGATGTGTGCGATGACGGGCTATGACAGAGCGTGACCCACTCTACCGCCGCGCCATCGGTTCCCGAGATCATCGCCCATGCTGTCTGGCTGTATTTCCGGTTTCCTCTCAGTTTGCGAATGGTCGAGGACTTGCTGGCGGCACGAGGGATTATTGTCTCGCATTAGACAGTCCGGCTTTGGACAGAGTTGCAAATTCCGAGGCATGTCGCCACCTTGTTCCGAGATGATGTCGCCCCCTGATTGGGTGTTTGTCGGGGGTGTCCTCTGGTGACGTTCGTCCTTTCAGGTGTGCTGAGAGGGAGGAACGCAATGCCAGCGGAGAGATTGAAGATGCGGCGTGTCCGCGAGATTTTGAGACACAGATTTGAGGAGGGGCTCGGCCACAAGTCGATTGCGCTGCGTGTAGGCGCTCCCTCGACGGTGCGCGAGACACTTCGCCGTGTGGAGATTGCCGGTCTTTCGTGGCCGCTTGGCGACGACGTCAGCGATGCTGTGCTGGAAGCAGTACTTTAAAAGTCCTCCGGCACGAAGACGGGGCCACCGTCGCAGCGCCGAGCCGGATTGGGCGCATTTTCATCGCGAGCTGAAGCGCAAGCACGTGACGCTCAGATTCTGTGGGACGAGTATATCGGCCTTCACCCTGATGGATATCGTTATAGCCGTTATGTTGCGGCCGGATTTATGTTGTTGAAGGAGCTATATTTGCGGGGATCCTGAACACTGCGGCATTAGTCACGCAACATAATTTGACGTCTGAGTAGCGAACTCTTGTCCAGGGAGGTTCGCTATGAATCAGACAACTTATTTGGACCGATTGACGGTCCCGTCGCGGAGTTGGTTGGAATTAGGGTTGGCGTAGGCTCCGGGGTGATCAACCTCGAATCGTCCGGCGTTGAAGCGTCGGACTGGAGACTACGCCATGAGGCAACCTACCACGAAGCCTGAT